>NZ_JBBGYS010000024.1:0-94400 GCF_037479595.1 Pseudomonas sp. MYb541
CGCGCTGCGCTTCTGCCTCTTCATGGGCATGGCGCAGCCGCTCGCGGCTATTGGTCAAATGCAACCGCATCGCCGCCCGCGCCGCGTCCGAGTCCTGACGCGCAATCGCCTCGTAAATCTCTTCATGCTCACGACTCAAGCGTCCCATGTAGTGCTGCTGGTCATCATGGGCCAGGCGCGCCGAATTCAGGCGGGTGCGTGGAATGATGCTGGTGCCCAGGTGGGTCATGATGTCGGTGAAGTAGCGGTTGCCGGTGGACAGGGCAATTTCCAGGTGGAATGCAAAGTCGGAGGCCACTGCGTCACCGGCGTGAGCCGCGCTTTCATTCAGGGCATCGAGCGCTGCGCGCATGGCGGCCAGTTGTTCATCGCTGCGGCGCAATGCGGCTAGACCTGCGGACTCCACCTCCAGGCTGATCCGCAACTCCAGGATCGCCAGCACATCACGCAGGGTCACCACGGTGGCCGGGTCGATACGGAAACCGCTCGGGCTTGGCGTATCCAGCACAAAGGTGCCGATACCGTGCCGGGTTTCCACCTGCCCCGCCGCCTGCAAGCGCGAGATCGCTTCTCGCACCACGGTTCGGCTCACCCCATGGGCGTCCATGATCGCCGACTCGGTGGGCAACTTGTCGCCTCGCTTGAGCTGGCCGTCGCGGATCTGCTCGGACAACACCGTGACCAATTCCTGGGCAAGGCTGCGGCGCTTGCGGGGAAGACGAGGGGCGGTGTTGGCGTTTTCCATGATGGATCATCTTTCTCGGTGAGCTTGAGCACGCATCATAGCCCATGGTGGTTGTACGATCACCGTCCAGGCGCGACTTTCATCCCTATCCTTCGCGCAAAAAAATACCCCGACACACGTCGAGGTATTTTTTCAGCTCGCCCCAGAGGGGAAGCTCATTACTTCACCACTTTAAGACTCGGCCGACCGCTAGGGCGCGGTGGCTCGGAATCCGGTGGCGGCTGATCATCGCCGTCTTCGTTTTCGATCGATTCGTCACCCTCGAAAGGCGACTCCAGATCGAACACCATGCCTTGGCCGTTCTCCCGGGCATAGATGCCGAGGATGGCGCCAATCGGCACGGACAGCGTATGCGGCACGCCGCCGAAACGCCCTTCGAACTTCACGACTTTGTTGTCCATGTGCAGGCTGCGCACGGCACTCGGCGATACGTTCAGCACAATCTGCCCATCACTGGCAAAACCCTCCGGCACCTGAACCGCAGGAAATTCGGAATTGACCAGCATGTGCGGGGTGCAATCGTTGTCCACAATCCACTCATAGAGCGCGCGGACCAAGTAGGGTCGACTGGAGTTCATCAGCGGCTCCTTAAGCCTTAGCGCATATCGCGTTCGACACCAGACAGACTTGCCTGGAAAGCCTCACGCGCAAACTGGCGCTCCATGTAATCAAGCAGCGGCTTGGCAGGCCGCGGCAGTTCAATACCGAGAATCGGCAAGCGCCAGAGTATCGGTAATAGGCAGCAATCCACCAAACTTTGTTCCTCACTGAGGAAAAAAGGCTTATCAGCGAACAATGGCGAAACGCCGGTCAGGCTCTCGCGCAATTCCTTACGCGCCTGCACCCGAACCGCTTCTTTTGTACGCGAATCCAGAATCACATCCACCAGCCCGCACCAGTCACGCTGGATCCGATGGATCAGCAGGCGACTGTTGGCACGCGCCACCGGGTACACCGGCAGCAAAGGCGGATGCGGGTAACGCTCATCCAGGTATTCCATCACCACGGTTGACTCCCACAACGCCAAGTCACGATCGACCAGGGTGGGCAAGCTGCCGTAAGGGTTCACTTCGATCAGTTTTGGCGGCTGACGGCCCGCCTCCACACTGATGATCTCGGCGCTGACACCCTTCTCTGCGAGCACGATGCGTACTCGGTGGGAATAGTGGTCGGCGGGGTCGGAGTAACAGGCCAACCGATTGGTCACGCCCATGGCGGTCCTCCTCGCTTGTTGAAATTATCGAAAGCTCAAAAACGAGCGCGCCCAGAGAGCATCTCTGTAACAACCGGTTCAACCAGGTCGCTACGTATTCAGAGATGCCGCTGGGCGCGCAAGATTAACAGCAATTGCTTACGGTTGGATCAATGCACATCCTTCCAGTATTCGCGTTTGAGCAGATAGGCGAATACGAAGAAGAAGGCCAGGTACAGCAACACATAGGTGCCGATGCGCTGATGCTCCAGTTTGACCGGGTTGGCCGAGTAGGCCAGGAAGGTCACAAGGTTCTTGACCTTCTCGTCAAACTGCTCGTCTGTCAACGAACCTGGGGTTTCTATCTTCAGTTGATCGCACGCTTCATGAGTCAAAGGCGTGCCGGTCAACGGATCGTATTGCTTCTTGCCGTCTTCAACGACCTGGATCTGCTTGCATCCTACCACTTGCTTGCCTTGCAGGCCGACCAGAACGTTAGGCATACCGACGTTCGGGAACACACGGTTGTTCACGCCATACGGACGTGCCGGGTCTTCGTAGAAGGATTTCAGGTAGCCATAGAGCCAGTCGGTGCCGCGTACACGAGCCACCAGGGTCAAGTCAGGCGGTGCTGCGCCGAACCAGGTCTTGGCGTCCGCAGGCTTCATGCCGATGGTCATGTGGTCGCCGATCTTGGCGCCGGTGAACACCAGCTTCTCCAGCATCGTTTCATGGGGGATGCCGAGGTCATCGGCAACCCGTTCGTAACGCTGGAACTTGGCGCTGTGACAGCCCATGCAGTAGTTGGCGAACGTGCGTGCGCCGTCTTGCATGGCAGCCTTGTCCGATACGTCGATATCGACTTTTTCCAGTTCCGGTCCGCCGTGCTCGGCAGCGAAGGACAGTAGCGGCAAGGCCGCAAGCATCAATGCAACGAATAACTTTTTCATCAGCCAGTCACCCTTTCCGGAACCGGTTTGGTCTTCTCGAGCCGGGTGTAGAACGGCATCAGAATGAAGTAGGCGAAGTACAGGAAGGTGCAGACCTGCGACAGCAACGTACGCTCAGGGGTCGGCGCCAATACGCCCAGCACACCCAGGATCACGAACGCAATGCAGAACACCCACAGCCAGATCTTGCTCAGCCAGCCCTTGTAGCGCATGGACTTGACCGGGCTTCGGTCGAGCCAAGGCAGCACGAACAGCACCGCGATGGCCGCGCCCATGGCGATCACGCCCATGAGCTTGTCCGGGATCGCCCGCAAGATCGCGTAGAACGGCGTGAAGTACCAGACTGGGGCAATGTGCTCAGGTGTCTTGAAGGCGTTGGCCTGTTCGAAGTTAGGCTTCTCCAGGAAATACCCGCCCATCTCCGGGAAAAAGAACACGATCGAGCAGAACACGAACAAGAACACCACCACGCCGACAATGTCTTTCACGGTGTAGTAGGGGTGGAACGGAATGCCATCCAGCGGGATGCCGTTTTCGTCCTTGTGCTTCTTGATGTCCACGCCATCCGGGTTGTTGGAACCCACTTCGTGCAGCGCCAGGATGTGCAATACCACCAGGCCCAGGATCACGATCGGCAAGGCCACCACGTGCAGGGCGAAGAAGCGGTTCAGGGTGATGCCCGAGATCAGGTAGTCACCACGGATCCACTGCGTCAGGTCATTGCCGATCACCGGAATCGCACCGAACAGCGAGATGATCACCTGGGCGCCCCAGTACGACATCTGGCCCCACGGCAGCAGGTAACCCATGAAGGCTTCGGCCATCAGCGCCAGGTAGATCAGCATGCCAAACACCCACACCAGCTCACGAGGCTTCTGGTAGGAGCCGTAGAGCAGGCCGCGGAACATGTGCAGGTAGACGACGATAAAGAACGCCGAGGCGCCGGTAGAGTGCAACAGGCGCAGGATCGAGCCGTACTCGACGTCCCGCATGATGTACTCGACGGAGGCAAACGCCTCTTCCGCCGACGGGGTGTAGCTCATCGTCAACCAAACGCCGGTGACGATCTGGTTGACCAGCACCAGCAGCGCCAGGGAGCCGAAGAAGTAGAAGAAGTTGAAGTTTTTCGGCGCGTAATATTTGCTGAGATGGTCTTCCCACATTTTAGTAGCGGGGAAGCGCGCATCCACCCAATCCATGAACTTGCTCATCACGCGTTCTCCTTGTCGAGGCCAATGACAATGATGTCGTCAGATTCGTAGTTGTGCGGAGGAACCGGCAAATTCAAAGGCGCTGGCTGGGATTTGTAGACGCGACCAGCAAGGTCGTAGTGCGAGCCGTGGCACGGACAGAAATAACCGCCGACCCAATCCTTGCCCAGATCGACAGGGGCCACTTCCGGGCGGAAGGTAGGCGAGCACCCCAGGTGAGTACAGAGACCGACCAGCAGCAGGATCTCCGGCTTGATCGAACGCACTTCGTTCTTGGCGTAGGCGGGTTGGTCGGACTTCTCGGATTTGGGGTCAGACAACTGGCCTTCAATCTTTTTGAGATTCCCCAGGATTTCCTCAGTACGACGAACAATGAAGACCGGCTGGCCGCGCCATTCAGCAATCATCTGCTGCCCTGGCTCGATCTTGCTGATATTCACCTTCACCGGTGCACCTGCGGCTTTCGCCTTGGCACTGGGAAACCATGACCCCACGAACGGGACCGCAGCCCCCACCGCTCCTGCAGCACCCACCACGGATGTGGCTGCTACCAAGAAGCGACGCCGGCCTGCATTCACGCCGTCATTGCTCATTCAGTCCTCTCCCATCAGCTTTTTGGCCTGTTAAATCAGGCGTCTACTAAGTGTTGAATCTTTACTTATAAAAATTTTGCCGAATGGTAATGAAAAGCCCCACGTCTGACAAGGGAATTGCCGGGAGCTCAGCCTCCAGGCCTTGTAGTATAGGGGGTCTACGGATGTGGCAAGTTGTCACGGCGATTTTTATGCATAAATCGCAGGCAATAAAAAACGCCCAGCTCCGTGAGGAGGCTGGGCGTTTTTGTGGAACGTAAAGCGAATTAACGCTTCGAGTACTGCGGACGCTTACGCGCTTTACGCAGACCGACTTTCTTACGTTCAACTTCACGGGCATCGCGAGTCACGAAGCCAGCTTTGCGCAGAGCGCCACGCAGGGTTTCGTCGTACTGCATCAGAGCGCGAGTGATACCGTGGCGGATTGCGCCAGCTTGACCACTTACACCGCCACCGATAACGGTGACGTAGATGTCGAACTTTTCAACGGTCTCGGTCAGTTCCAGCGGCTGACGAACTACCATGCGGGCAGTTTCGCGGCCGAAGAAGTTGTCCAGGGAGCGGTTGTTGATCGAGATGTTACCAGTACCCGGACGCAGGAAAACGCGAGCGGTTGCGGTTTTGCGACGGCCAGTGCCGTAATTTTGAGTCGCCGACATAATGAACTATTCCGTTAAAACTTCAGTTCTTGGGGCTGCTGAGCAGCATGAGGGTGTACAGCGCCCGCATAGACTTTCAGCTTGCGAAACATATCGCGACCCAGTGGGCCCTTAGGCAGCATGCCTTTGACCGCGATTTCGATCGGGGCTTCAGGCTTCTTGGCAATCAGGCCTTCGAAGTTGGAAGACTTGATACCGCCTGGGAAACCGGAGTGACGGTAGTACATTTTGTCGCTTGCTTTGTTGCCGGTTACACGAACCTGCTCAGCGTTGATGATGACAATGTAGTCACCGGTATCAACGTGAGGGGTGTACTCAGGCTTGTGCTTGCCACGCAGACGGCTGGCGACTTCAGTGGCCAGACGACCCAGGGTCTGACCAGCGGCGTCGACGACAAACCAGTCGCGCTGAACTGTTTCCGGTTTTGCAGTAAAAGTTGTCATTCTTTAATAGCCTCAGGGGCCGCCCTGTAAATTAGACGGCGGATCTTACTGAATAGTGCGTACTTTGACAAGTCAAAGGCAGCCGGATACAGACGCTATCGGGGGCTCGGGTCGGCGCGTCCGTTCAACGGCAAGATTCTTCGGCAGGCGGCGCATCACTTCCACTGCAGAAAGAGGTGGGCAATTATGCAGATTGCGAAAAAAAATTCAACCTGCTTTTATGATTGTTTTCCCTGAAGGAGTACCCGATGGATTATCGACAGCTGGGCCGTACGGATCTGAACGTGAGCGCGATAGCCTTGGGCACCATGACCTGGGGCGAGCAGAACAGCGAGGCAGAGGCCTTCGCGCAGATCGAGCGGGCCAAAGGCGCGGGGATCAACTTCCTCGACACGGCCGAAATGTACCCGGTGCCGCCCAAGGCCGACACCTATGCCACCACCGAGCGCTACATCGGTAATTACTTCAAAAGCCGTGGCGACCGTGCCGACTGGATCCTGGCCAGCAAGATCGCCGGCCCCGGCAACACCATCGACTACATCCGCGATGGCCACCTGCGCCACAACCGCAAGCACATCGTCGACGCCCTGGATGCCAGCCTCAAACGTCTGCAGACCGACTGGATCGACCTCTACCAACTGCACTGGCCGGAACGCAGCACCAACTTCTTCGGCCAACTGAGCTACAAGCACAAGGACGAAGACGACCTCACCCCGCTGGAAGAAACCCTCGAAGCGCTGGACGAGCAAGTGAAGGCCGGCAAGATCCGCCACATCGGCCTGTCCAACGAAACGCCGTGGGGCACCATGAAATTCCTGGCCCTGGCTGAAGCCCGTGGCTGGACCCGCGCGGTGTCGATCCAGAACCCCTACAACCTGCTCAACCGCAGCTTTGAAGTGGGCCTGGCGGAAGTCGCGATCCGTGAACAGTGCGGTTTGCTGGCCTACTCGCCACTGGCGTTCGGCATGCTCAGCGGCAAGTACGAAAACGGCGCGCGCCCGGCAAAGGCACGCCTGACGGAATACAGCCGCTTCAGCCGCTACTTCAACCCGCAGTCGGAGGCGGCGTGCAGCAGGTATGTGGCACTGGCACGCGAACACGGCCTGGACCCGGCGCAAATGGCGCTGGCGTTCGTGACCCAGCAGCCATTCGTGACCAGCAATATCATTGGCGCCACCAGCCTGGAGCAGCTGGACAGCAACATTGCCAGTGCTGATCTGAAACTGTCGAAAGAGGTATTGGAAGGGATTGAAGCGATTCAGAAGGATCACCCAAACCCAGCGCCTTGATTGACCGTTAGATCGCTATCGCAGGCAAGCCAGCTCCCACATCTCACGGTGTTCACGCGCCAAAATGTGGGAGCTGGCTTGCCTGCGATGGCGCCCTTAAAAGCCCCACAAGCTCAAAGCGCCCGCGCAATGATCTCCTTCATGATCTCATTGGTCCCCGCATAAATGCGCTGCACGCGCGCATCCGCCCACGCCCGGGCAATCGGGTACTCCCACATGAAGCCGTAGCCGCCGTGCAGTTGCACGCACTCATCGAGCACCTTGCATTGCAGGTCGGTGGCCCAGTACTTGGCCATCGCCGCCGTGGGCACATCCAGCTTGCCCTCCAGGTGCAACGCCATGCACCTGTCGACGAATACTCGGCCGATCTGAATCTCGGTGGCCATCTCCGCCAGCTTGAAGCGCGTGTTCTGAAAGTCCGCAATCGCCTTGCCAAACGCCTTGCGCTCACGGGTGTATTCCAGGGTCCATTGCAACGCCGCCTCGGCTGACGACAACGCGCCAATCGCCACGGTCAGGCGCTCCTGCGGCAACTCCTGCATCAGGTAAGCGAAGCCCATGCCCGCCTGGCCGAGCAGGTTTTCCTTGGGCACCCGCACATCCTGGAAGAACAGCTCCGAGGTGTCCTGGGCCTTCATGCCCACCTTTTCCAAGCGCTTGCCCTTGTCGAAGCCCGGCGTGTCGGCTTCCACGAGGAACAGGCTGGTGCCCTTGGCGCCCGCCTTGGGATCGGTCTTGGCGACCACGATCACCAGCTCGGCCAGATAGCCGTTCGTGATGAAGGTTTTGGAGCCATTGATCACGTAGTCACTGCCGTCCAGCACTGCCGTGGTTTTCACCCCTTGCAGGTCGGAACCGGCGCCCGGCTCGGTCATTGCAATGGCCGTGACCATCTCACCGGAGATCAACTTGGGCAGGTATTTGTGTTTCAACGCCTCACTGCCGTAATGCAGGATATATGGCGCAACAATATCCGAATGCAGGGAAAAACCGATGCCGGTCAGCCCCAGCCGGCTGATCTCCTCGATCACCACCGCGCTGTACAAAAAGTCCGCGCCCAGCCCGCCATATTCTTCTGGCAGGTGGGAACACAGCATCCCCGCCTCCCCCGCCTTGCTCCATAAGCTGCGGTCGATGTAGCCCTGTTTCTCCCATTGCCCATGGAACGGCGCGGCGTCTTTTTCGAGGAAGGTGCGCACGCTCTCGCGGAAGAGTTCGTGTTCCGGGCTGAACAAGGTTCTGGGAATCATGGGTCACCTGCGTGGATTGTCGGACAAGGACGAGCCCACAGAGACTATGCCGCGAAGGCAGCACGGGACACTGGACACATGCGACAAAAAATAAGACGATCCAGCCGTCTGGTGACCACTTTCCCCTATAAGAATAAATGAAATTATGTCTAACCAAATCTCCACGCCGTTGCGGCGCGTCAGCATTTTGGCCATTGATCGGGTATTCGCTTCAACCCTCATGCAAGCCAAGGATTTCTTCCACCTCGCCAGCCTGCGTTACGGCAAGCAACAAGGATTGGGCCTTACTCCCGCGTTCGAATCGCGCCTGGTCAGCCCCGACGGGCAATCGGTACGCAGCTTCAGTGATGTGATCATGCCGGTGGACGGCGGCCTGGAAGACGCCGACATCATCGTGCTACCGGCCTTCTGGGATGACTTCGACGCCTTGTGCACTCGCTACCCACAAGTGCTGCCATGGTTGCGTGAGCAACACGCACGCGGCGCCGTATTGTGCGGCGAAGCCACCGGGGTGTTCTGGCTGGCCGAAGCCGGTCTGCTCGACGGCAAGGAAGCGACCACCTACTGGCGCTTCTTCAACGCCTTCAGCGAACGCTTTCCCAAGGTGCAGCTCAACCAGGACAAGCACCTCACCGACGCCGACAACCTGTATTGCGCCGGCGGCACCACCTCGGCGTGCGACCTCTATATCTACCTGATCGAACGTTTCTGCGGCGCCAACATCGCCCAAGCCGTGGCCCGCGATATCCTCTATGAAGTGCAGCGCAGCTATTCACCGGGACGCATCGGGTTTGGCGGGCAGAAGCTGCATCAGGACGTGATCATCCTGCAGATCCAGCACTGGCTCGAAGAACACTTCGCCGACAAATTCCGCTTCGAAGACGTGGCCCGGGAACACGGCATGAGCATCCGCAACTTCATGCGCCGCTTCCAGACCGCTACCGGTGACAAGCCGCTGCATTACCTGCAACGGCTGCGCATCGAGACGGCAAAGGGCCTGCTCTCAGGCAGCCGCAAGAGCATCAAGACCATCAGTTATGAGGTGGGTTACGACGATGCGAGTTTCTTTGCGCGGCTGTTCCGGCAGCACACGGAGTTGTCGCCGAACCAGTATCGCCAGCAGTTTCAGCAGGCTGCCTGACCAGAGGCAAACACAAATCTAGTGTGGGAGCAGGCAAGCCAGCTCCCACATTTTGATCTCCATTTTTCTGAAGATTTGCTTACGGCTTGTGCCCACGCGACAGGAATTCGTGGGACTGCATTTCCAACAAGCGGCTCAAGGTGCGCTGGAACTCGAAGTTCAGGCGCCCGCCGGTGTACAGGTCCTTCAACTCGACTTCCGCCGAGATGATCAGCTTCACGTTACGGTCGTAGAACTCGTCGACCATGTTGATGAAACGGCGCGCGATGTCGTCGGTGGTGACGCTCATCTGCTCCACACCGCTCAAGATCACCGCGTGAAAGATCTTGCCCAGCTCGATGTAGTCGTTCTGGCTACGCGGGCCGTCGCACAGTTGGCGGAATTCGAACCACGCCACGTCATCGCAAGTACGCAACGCGATGATTTCGCGGTTCTCGATCATCAGCTTGTCGTTTTCCACCGCCTGGGTGCATTCCGGCGTGAGGGCGCGGAAGCTCTTTTTCAGGCTTTCGTGGGCCGCTTCGTTCAGCGGGAAGTGGAACAGCTCCGCTTGCTCCAGATGGCGCAGACGGTAGTCGACGCCGCTGTCGACGTTGACGATTTCGGTGTTCTGCTTGATCAGCGCGATGGCCGGCAGGAAGCGCGCGCGTTGCAGGCCGTCCTTGTACAAGCCGTCGGGCACGATGTTCGAGGTGGCGACCAAGGTCACGCCGTTCTTGAACAGCTCTTCCATCAGGGTGCCGAGGATCATGGCGTCGGTGATGTCGGAGACGAAGAATTCATCGAAGCAGATCACCCGCGCCTCTTCGGAGAAACGCTTGGCGATGATGGTCAGCGGGTTTTTCTCGCCCGGCAGGGTCTTCATCTCTTCGTGCACGCGCTTCATGAAGCGGTGGAAGTGCGTCCGCACCTTTTCCTTGAACGGCAGCGCTTCGAAGAAGGTGTCGACCAAATAAGTCTTGCCGCGCCCCACGCCGCCCCAGAAGTACAGGCCTTTGACCGGGGTGTGGTCTTTCTTGCCAAACAGCTTGCTGAACATCCCAGGCTTGCTTTGCGAGGCCGCGAGCAAGTCGTCGTACAGGCGCTGCAAATGACGCACCGCGTTTTCCTGGGCCGCGTCATGGAAGAACTCAGGGCGTTTCAGATCAGCTTGATATCGTTCTAGGGGCGTCATAATTTCGTTAGCAAGGCAACAAAAACGGGCCGTCACTGTAACGACGGCCCTGGATAATGGCAATCAACCCTTGGTCGGGTTAATCCTCGAGGGGGGTCAACGCAACGCGCAAGGCTTCGATGGCCGCATCGCGGGAAGCGGCGTCAACGAACTCGGCGCTGTCGGCTACCACGGCACCGTCCAGCCAAACGCTGAAGCCCAAGGCTTCGGTGCGTACGTCCAGGGCGTCGCCGTTTTGCAGTTGCTTGGTTACCGCGCCCGCCGCTTTCCCGTCAGCAAAGTTGCGCGACAGCAGCAGTTGCTCGCCATCGGCCGCCAGCAGGCGGAAGCGGAAGCTGCCGTCGTCCTCGCGGAAGCTCACGAAGCGCGCAGCTTTTGCGGCTTTCTTCTTGGTCGCGACTGGCGCTGCGGCTTGATTGACGAACGAACGCAGGCCCACCGCCTCACGCAGCTCGGCCAGGAACGGCGCCGCCACGGCACGCGCTTTCTTGGCGCCGATCAGCAGCAGGTCTTCCATGTCGGATGGGCGCGACATCAATTGATGGTAGCGCTCGCGGGCTTCGCCCAGTTGGCCATCCAGCAGTTGGAACAGACGGTTCTTCGCCTCGCCCCAGCCCAGCCCTTGCAGCAGTTCGGCGCGGAATTCTTCTTCCTGGGCTTTGCTGGCAAACGCCTGGTACAGGGTAAACAGGTGCGAATTGTCCGGGTCCTTGGCTTCGCCCGGCGCACGGGAGTCGGTGACGATGCGCGAAATCGCGTCCTTCATGTCCTTGGCGCTGGTGAACAACGGGATGGTGTTGTCGTAGCTTTTCGACATCTTGCGGCCATCCAGGCCCGGCAAGGTAGCGACGCTTTCTTCGATCAACGCCTCGGGCATGGTGAAGAATTCTTTACCGTTACCGAACAGGTGGTTGAAGCGCTGGCCGATATCACGGGCCATTTCCACGTGCTGGATCTGGTCGCGACCGACCGGCACCTTGTGTGCGTTGAACATCAGGATGTCCGCCGCCATCAGCACAGGGTAGCTGTACAGGCCCATGCTGATGCCCGCATCCGGGTCTTCGCCGGCTTCCACGTTCTTGTCCACCGAGGCCTTGTACGCATGGGCGCGGTTGAGCAGGCCCTTGGCGGCAACGCAGGTGAGCAGCCAGGTCAGCTCGGGGATTTCCGGGATGTCCGACTGACGATAGAAGGTCACCCGGTTCACATCCAGGCCACCGGCCAGCCAGGTCGCGGCGATTTCCATGCGCGAGCGCTGGATGCGCTGCGGGTCATCGCACTTGATCAGGGCGTGGTAGTCGGCCAGGAAGTAGAAGGAGTCGGCATTGGCGTCCTGGCTGGCGAGGATCGCCGGGCGGATCGCACCGGCGTAGTTGCCCAGGTGCGGCGTGCCGGTGGTGGTGATGCCGGTGAGGATACGGGTACGAGTCGTCATGGGTAATCGCTTATCAGACTGCTATCAATTCGAAAGTCGCGGCAGCACCAGATCCTTCAGATCGGTGAGCTTGCCGTGAAAAAAGTGTCCGCATTCTGCCACTTTCAGCAGCTCATGGGGGCGTTTCAGGGCTGCAGACCAGTCGTAGACGGTCTGTGGGTCGACCACTTCGTCGGTTTCCGGTTGGATCAGGGTCAGTGGGCAACCCTGTGGCAGCGCATCGGTATCGCGCAGACGCATCACCGCTGCGGCAACCATGAACAAATGTGACAGTTTTTCACCCTTGGCTTCCAGGCGACCGCCGAGACTGGCAGCGACGTAACCACCGAAGGAAAAGCCGAGCAAGGTGATCGGCAAGTCCGGGTGTTTTTCCCGCAGCCAGGTGGCGGCCGCTTCGGCGTCATCCACTTCACCGGTGCTCATGTCGTGGGTGCCGGCACTCGCGCCAACGCCACGGTAATTGAAACGCAAGGTAATCAATCCGGCATCGCGGGCGGTGCGTTGCAGGGTCGATACCACTTTATTGAGCATGGTCCCACCCTGCACCGGGTTCGGGTGGCAGATCAGCGCCAGGCCACGTGGCTCGGGGTGATCCAGGTACAGGGCTTCCAATTGGCCTACCGGGCCATCGATCAAAACGGGGGTTTCACGCATGAGCAAGAGATGAACTCCGTGACCTCACAAAGGGTCGACTCGTCTAGCTAAAAGTCTGTGCTTGGCATCATTGCGAGCTTAATCGCGGTATACAGCGCAGGTTTGAGCCGTTAACGTAAAGCAAAGCCGTTTATAGAGGAAGGACTCGTGGAACACTCGCTCTTAGTTTGGTTGTTGCCGACTCTTGCCCTGGTTGCCGGTGTCGCCATTGGTTTCCTGGTTGCTCGCTTGCTGCCGAATGCCGCGCCTAACCGCACGCAGCGTCAGTTGGATGACATTCAGGAACGTTTTGACAGTTATCAGAACGAGGTTGTTACCCACTTCAACAGCACCGCGACCCTGGTCAAGAAGCTCACCCAGAGCTACCAGGAAGTACAGGATCACCTCGCCGATGGCGCCAACCGCCTGGCCCTCGACGACATCACCCGCCAGCGCCTGCTGGCTGCGTTGCATTCTGATGCACCGCAAACCCCACGGGAGCGCTTGACCCCGCCACGGGAAAACCAGGAGCCACCACGGGACTACGCGCCAAAGACGCCGAACGCCCCCGGCATGCTGGATGAGCATTACGGTTTGAAGAAGTAACTCACTCTTCAAACACTAAAAAGCCCGGCTGATCGATGATCAGCCGGGCTTTTTGTTGGGTCACGATCCCTCATACACCACCGCCTACAGGGACCGCGTCAGACCATCGGCTGTTCTTGCAAAATCCCACCCTCGATCCGCACATGCCGCCCATGGAAACGCTTGAGGCTGCTGCGATGGCCGACGCTGACGATGCTCAGCCCCGGCAACTGATCGATCAGCGCCTGATACAGCGTCGCTTCATCCTCTTCATCCATGGCCGACGTGGCTTCGTCCATGTACAGCCATTGCGGTGCGAACAGCAACGCGCGGGCAAAGGCCAGGCGTTGCTGTTCGCCCGGCGAGAGCATGCGTTGCCAGTGATTGGCCTCCTCCAGCCGGCCCACCAGATGCGGCAGGCGGCAGGTTTCCAGGACCTGTGCATAACGTTCGGCCGGGTAAACGCTGTCGGCCTGTGGATAACTCAATACCGCCTTTAGCGTGCCAATCGGCAGGTAAGGTTTTTGCGGCAGGAACAGATAACGTTCGGCCGGCAGGCGGATATTGCCGTGGCCGTTGGGCCACAGGTTGCCCATGGCGCGTAGCAAGGTCGACTTGCCACTGCCGGAACGCCCACTGAGCATCAGGCGCTCGCCTTCCGCCACCGTCAGGTCGGCGCCTTGCAACAAATGCCGACCGTCCGCCAGGTCCAGGCTCAGGTCCTTGACCTGCAAGTCGTCGCCCTGATGCTGCAAACCAATGCCCATGGTGCGGCATTCGTTGTCCTGCATAGCCTGGCCGAAACTCAGCAGACGATCACAGGTGGCGCGCCAACTGGCCAACAGCGTATAGGCATCGACAAACCAACTCAGGCTGCCCTGCACACTGCCAAATGCCTGAGCCACCTGCATGAGCACGCCCAATTCGATCTTGCCGGAAAAGTAACGTGGCGCCGCGACCACAAAGGGAAAGATGATCGCAATCTGGGAGTAACCGCTAGTAAAAAAATTCAGGCGTTTCTTGAGCTGCATGATGTTCCAGAAGTTGCTCCACACCCGTCCGAACCGTGCGCTCAATTGCTGATGTTCGTTGGGTTCGCCATTGAACAGCGCGATGCTTTCCGCATTCTCCCGCACGCGCACCAGGCTGAAACGCAAGTCAGCCTCAAAGCGTTGTTGGCGGTTGCTCAAGCCAATCAGTTTTCGACCGATCAAGTGGGTCAACCAACTGCCAATCACCGCGTAGATCAGCGCCGCCCAGAACATGTAGCCGGGAATGGTAATGCCCCAGATTTCGATGCTGCCAGACACGCCCCACAGGATCACCGAGAACGACACCAGGCTCACCAGATTGGCGATAAAGCCCAAGCCCAGCGTGAGGGTGCTGCTGGTAAAGGCATTGAGGTCTTCGGAGATACGTTGGTCGGGGTTGTCGGTGTAGCCGCCGTATTCCAGGTGGTAGTAATTCTTGTGGCCCAGCCACTGGGCGAAATAGGTTTCCGTCAGCCAGCGGCGCCAGCGGATGGTGAGCATCTGTTGCAGGTAGGACGTAAACACGCCGGTCACTATCGACACCACCGCAATTACGCTGAAGTACATCAGCAGATGGGTAAAGGCGTCGTAGTCCTTGTTTTCCAGCGCGTTGTAGAAATCGCGGTTCCAGCTGTTGAACCACACCGACACGGCGACACTGAACAGCGACAACCCCAGCACTACCAACAGCAGCAGCCAGGCCTTAGCCTTTTCTTCGCTGCGCCAGTAAGGCGTGATCAACCCCCACACCCGCCGTAAAAATTGCCCACGCACCGCATCGTTGACCGCGGAATACTCAGCGTTCTGATTCATCGTTCAGGCTCTGTAAGAAAATGTGACAGGCGTTCGAACCGATCATAGTTGATCAGTTCGAGGCTCCGTGCGGCCTGAAGCAGATTGTTCAGCTGTTGTTCAGATCAGCCTCAGCGGCGTACCGGGCGCTTCTGCAACTTGCGCTGCAAGGTACGGCGGTGCATGCCCAGGGCGCGGGCAGTGGCGGAGATGTTGCCTTCGTGCTCAGTCAGCACGCGCTGGATGTGTTCCCACTGCAGTCGGTCCACCGACATTGGGTTTTCCGGCACCAGGGTGTCCAGGTCAGCGTGTTCGGAGAGCAAGGCGGCCAGTACGTCATCGGCATCCGCCGGCTTACACAGGTAGTTACAGGCGCCGCGCTTGATCGCCTCGACGGCGGTGGCGATGCTGGAGTAACCGGTGAGGATCACCACGCGCATTTCCGGGTCGAGTTCCAGCAGCTTGGGCAGCAGCACCAGGCCGGAGTCGCCGTCCATCTTCAGGTCGAGCGCGGCGTAGTCCGGCAGGTCGGCCTGGGCGATGGTCAGGCCTTCCTCGGCCGACCCTGCGGTGCTGACGCGGAAACCGCGACGGCTCATGGCGCGCGCCATCACGCGGGTAAAGGTGGCGTCGTCATCTACCAGCAACAGGTGCGGCAGTTCTTCGCCTTCGACTTGGATCTCGTCACTCATCGATATCTCCTCGTGCGACACGGGGCAGGCGCAGCTCGGTGAGCGTGCCACCTTCCTCATGACTATAGAGCTTCACTGAGCCGCCCGCGCGGGTCACGCTGGCCTTGCTCAAAAACAGGCCGAGGCCGAAGCCTTTGCCTTTGGTGGTAAAGAAGGGTTTGCCGATCTGCTCGGCAATGGCCAACGGTACGCCCGCGCCGTGGTCACGAATACTGATGGTCACGTCTTCGGCGTCCCAATCCAACTGTACGCCCAGGCCTTCAGGGCAGGCGTCGGCGGCGTTGTTCAGCAGGTTGAGCAGGGCTTGGGTCAGGTCCGGTGGCGGCGCCATGCGCGGCACGCTGCCCTGGCCCAACAGGTGGAAGCGGTAGCTGGCTTCGGGGCGCATCAGGTGCCAGCGATTCAGGGCTTCGTCGAGCCACTGGGTCACGTCCTGCATTTCCACCGCCAGGCGGCGATTGGCTTCGGCGGCGCGCACCAGTTGCTGCAAGGTCTGCTTGCACTGCTTGACCTGTTCACGCAGCACACCGAGGTCTTCTTGCAGTGCCGGGTCGTGGTGGTCCTGGGTCATTTCGTTGAGCAGCACGCTCATGGTGGCCAAGGGTGTGCCCAGCTCATGGGCGGCGCCGGCGGCTTGGGTGGCGACGGCCAACAGTTGCTGGTCGCGCAGGCCTTCTTCACGGCGAATGGCGCGCAGTTCTTCCTGGCGGCGCAGTTCTTCGGCCATGCGGGCGGCGAAGAAGGTGATTACCGCAGCGGACAGCGCAAAACTCAGCCACATCCCGTAGATCTGCAGGTTTTCCCGAGCGATCGGGAAGGTTTGCAGCGGGTAGAACCGCGCCAGCAGCAGGGTGTAAAGGGTCAAGGCGATACCCGACAGCACCACCGAGTAGCGCCACGGCAAGGTCACGGCAGCGATGGTCAGTGGCACCAGGTAATACGAAACAAACGGATTGGTAGAACCACCGGAGAAATACAGCAACACACTATGGATAAACAGGTCGCAGGCCAATTGCAGGGCGTATTCCAGCTCGGTCACCGGCCAGGTGGTACGCAATCGGATCGCGGTAAACACACAAAGCACGGTGGAGAAACCGAGGGTCACGCCCAGTTGCAGCCACGGCAGCGGCAGCAGGTCGAACCAATAGGCGAGCCCGACGGAGCCAGCCTGTGCGGCCAGGACCAGGGTACGGATGAACGTCAGGCGCCAGAGGTTCTGGCGAGTGGCGGAAGTCAGTTTTACGGCGGCGAGCATGTGCTCTCCCGGTGAGCGCTGCAGGCGGATCGGCAGGAGTATAAACGAAGCAGGCCGGCTGGCACGGCGTGTGTGGCTCTTTGCCGCAGGCCGGACCAATGACCGTTCGTCGGCCTCACCACAACTTGTAGCTAATGTGTAAACCCGAAGAACCCGATACCACCGTCTACAGTCATACCCAACACGACTATCTCAAGGAGCTTCCATGTCTCGTTTCACTCGCAGTGCAGCCGCCCTCACCCTTAGCGTCGGCACCCTGGTCAGCCTGCCAGCACTGGCCGCTGACGCACTGAACTACAACCAGATTTCCCTGCGCGCCGAGGTCAGCCAGGAGGTGGCCCGCGACAAGATGATCGTGACGCTGTACACCGAATCCCAGAACAGCGACCCAGCCAAGCTCGCCGCTGAAATCACCACCACCATGAACAAGGCGCTCGGCCAGGCGCGCGAAGTCAAAGGCGTGACCCTGCGCCAAGGCAGCCGCAACAGCTACCCGATCTACGACAGCAAAAACCAGAAGATCACCGGCTGGCGTGAGCGCGCCGAACTGCGCCTGGAAAGCGCGGACTTTCCGGCACTGTCCAAGCTTACCGGCGAACTGCTGAATACCCTGAAAATGGACAGCATGGACTTCGCTATCGCCGACGCCACGCGCAAGTCCAGCGAAGATGCGCTGCTCAAGGATGCGGTCACCGCGTTTAAAGCACGCGCGCAACTGGCAACGGATGCGCTGGGTGGCAAGGGCTACAAGATCGTCAACCTGAACTTCAACACCAATGGTTATCCACAGCCCTACGCCCGTGGCGGGATGATGATGAAAGCCGCCATGGCGGATTCAGCCCCGACGCCTGAAGTGGAGGCTGGCACCAGCCAGGTCAATATGATCGCCGATGGCATGATTGAAGTGCAGATGCCGTGACCCCTACCTGATAAACCTGAACGGCGTTACCCTCGGTAGCGCCGTTTTCGTTTGGGCAGCTTATATATGTCTGCCACTTCAGGGGTCTCCATGGAAAGAATCGCCTTAAAACCGCTCCTCCTCGCTGCCGGCCTGCTGGCTTTTATGCCAATGGCCCACGCCGCCAGCACCCTGGTCTACTGCTCCGAAGCCAGCCCCGCCGGTTTCGACCCCAGCCAGTACACCAGCGGCACTGACTTCGACGCCTCGGCCGAAACCGTGTTCAACCGCCTGACCCAGTTCAAGCGCGGCGGCACCGAAGTCGAACCTGGCCTGGCGACGAGCTGGGACATCTCCCAAGACGGCCTGACCTACACCTTCCACCTGCGCGATGGCGTCAAGTTCCACACCACCGATTTCTTCACCCCTACCCGCGACTTCAACGCGGATGATGTGCTGTTTACCTTCAATCGCCTGCTGGATGCGCAAAGCCCGTTTCGCCAGGCCTACCCTTCCGAGTCGCCGTACTTCACCGACATGGGCTTGAACACCACGATCAAGCGCGTCGACAAACTCGACGAACACACCGTGCGCTTCAACCTGAATAACGTCGATGCGTCGTTTGTGCAGAACCTGGCCATGAGCTTCGCCTCGGTGCAGTCCGCCGAATACGCCGCGCAACTGCTCAAGCAAGGCAAGGCCGAAGAGATCAACCAGAAACCGGTAGGCACCGGGCCGTTCGTGTTCAAACGCTACCAGAAGGATTCGCAGATCCGCTACGTGGCCAATAAACAGTATTGGAAACCCGAAGATGTGAAGCTCGACAACCTGGTGTTCGCCATCACGCCAGATGCGGCGTCGCGCCTGCAAAAGCTCAAGGCCGGCGAATGCCAGGTCAGCGGCTACCCGCGCCCTGCGGATATCGAGGTGATGAAACAGGACCCGAACCTGCGTGTCCTGCAACAAGCCGGTTTCAACCTGGGTTTCCTGGCCTACAACGTGACCCATCCGCCGTTGGACCAGCTCAAGGTGCGCCAGGCGCTGGACATGGCCATCGACAAGCCGGCGATCATCAAGGCCGTGTACCAGAGCGCCGGACAATTGGCGCAAAACGCATTGCCGCCTGCGCAGTGGTCTTATGACCCCAGCATCAAGGACGCGCCTCACGATCCGGTGAAGGCCAAGGCGCTACTAAAAGAAGCAGGGGTTGCACCAGGTACCACCATCAACCTGTGGGCAATGACCGTGCAACGCGCCTCCAACCCCAACGCGCGCATGTCCGCACAAATGATCCAGCAGGATTGGGAAAAGGTCGGTATCAAGGCCAATATCGTCAGTTATGAATGGGGCGAGTACATCAAACGGGCCAAAAACGGTGAGCACGACGCCATGATTTATGGCTGGACCGGTGACAATGGCGACCCGGATAACTGGCTGGGCGTGCTCTACAGTTGTGCCGCAGTCAAGGGCAGCAACTACGCCAAATGGTGTAACCCGGCCTACGACAAGCTGGTGCAGCAAGCCAAGGTCAGCAATGACCGCGAGCAGCGCATCAAGTGGTATCAACAGGCTCAGAAAATCCTTAAGGATCAAGTACCTATAACGCCTATTGCGAACTCGACGGTTTTCCAGCCACTGCGTAAGGAAGTGAAAGACTTCAAGATCAGCCCGTTTGGGCTGACACCGTTCTACGGCGTGAGTCTAGATAAGTAACAGCAACGCCCCAACCGAGTGCGCTAGACGCCTCGGTTGGTCATTTTTGGTGCGCCAGTTGCACCGAAAAAACCCTCAAAATATGCGCAAATATGTACAAACTTTCATAATTGCGACATTCCTGTACGTTCGTACCACTGTTTCACCCTCACAACGGTTCAGCATCTTGCAATGGGTATGGCGCCTGCATAAGTATCCGCAGGCCGACTCACGAGGTCGCCCTCACCACCAAAAATGACAACAAATCATGAGGCCAACATGCTTAAACACGCAGTCATTCCGTTAATTGTTAGCGCTGGCCTTATGGCCGCAGCTCCTTTCGCCCAAGCGGCGACTAACCTGGTGTTCTGCTCCGAAGGGAGCCCGGCCGGTTTCGACCCAGGCCAGTACACCACCGGAACAGACTTCGATGCCTCGGCCGAAACCATGTTCAACCGTCTGACCCAGTTCGAACGCGGCGGCACCGCTGTGATTCCTGGGCTGGCCACCAGCTGGGACGTGTCCCCGGATGGCTTGACCTACACCTTCCACCTGCGTGACGGCGTCAAGTTCCACACCACCTCGTACTTCAAGCCGACCCGTACCTTCAATGCCGATGACGTGCTGTTCACGTTCAATCGCATGATCAACAAGGACGATCCGTTCCGCAAAGCCTACCCCACCGAGTTCCCGTACTTCACGGACATGGGGATGGACACCAACATCAAGAACATCGAAAAAGTCGACGAACACACCGTCAAGTTCACCCTTGGTACCGTGGACGCCGCTTTCATCCAGAACCTGGCGATGAGCTTCGCGTCGATCCAGTCGGCTGAATACGCCGCCCAACTGCTCAAGGAAGGCAAGCCTGCCGACATCAACCAGAAGCCGATCGGCACTGGCCCGTTCGTGTTCAAGAGCTACCAGAAAGACTCGAACATCCGTTACACCGGCAACAAGGACTACTGGAAACCTGACGACGTGAAGATCGACAACCTGATCTTCGCCATCACCACCGACCCATCGGTGCGTATCCAGAAGCTGAAGAAAAACGAATGCCAGATCACCCTGTTCCCACGTCCAGCCGACCTCAAGGCGCTGGGCGATGACAAGGACCTGAAACTGCCGCACCAAGCCGGTTTCAACCTGGGCTACATCGCCTACAACGTCATGGACAAGGTCAAGGGCAGCGACCAGCCAAACCCACTGGCTGACCTGCGCGTACGCCAGGCGCTGGACATGTCGGTGAACAAGCAGCAAATCATCGACTCCGTGTACCAGGGCGCCGGCCAACTGGCCGTCAACGCCATGCCACCGACCCAATGGTCGTATGACACCACCATCAAGGACGCCAAGTACGACCCTGAGAAAGCCAAGTCGCTGCTCAAGGAAGCCGGCGTCAAGGAAGGTACCGAAATCGTTCTGTGGGCCATGCCGGTTCAGCGTCCGTACAACCCGAACGCCAAGCTGATGGCTGAAATGCTGCAGAACGACTGGAAGAAGATTGGTCTCAACGTGAAGATCACCAGCTACGAGTGGGGCGAGTACATCAAGCGCTCCAAAGGTGGCGAGAACCAGGCCATGATCATTGGCTGGAGCGGTGACAATGGTGACCCGGACAACTGGCTGAACGTGCTGTTCGGCTGTGATTCGCTGTCTGGTAACAACTTCTCCAAATGGTGCGACAAGAAATTCGACGGCATCGTAAAAGAAGCCAAGGCCACGTCGGACGTCGCCAAACGCACCGAGCTGTATAAGCAGGCGCAACACATCCTCAAAGATGCTGTCCCGATGACACCTATCGCGCACTCGACGGTGTATCAACCCATGCGTTCCACCGTGCAGGACTTCAAGATCAGCCCGTTTGGCTTGAACTCCTTCTACGGCGTGAGCGTCAGCGGCAAGTAAGGATCATTGACGGCGACGTTTCCTAACGTCGCCGTTATTGCATCCGCCTGGACCGTAGGAAACAGACCACGCCCGCAATCGTTGCGTCCTACAGCAACGAACTGCGATGCGTGACGCCGTTACCTACAAGGTCAATCCGATTTGGCGCATTTACTGCGTGGTCCGCGACCCATAACGTTGTAGGACAGCAGAGGCTCCGAATGCGGAAAGGCACTTGCTGCGTGTGGGATCAGCGATGTCACCCTGGCCAAACGCCGGGGTGGTTGTTCGCTGATGACAACTACAAACAAGGATCGGGATCGTCATGCGCCATACCACCGTACTATCCGCAATGTTTGCCACCAGCCTGCTGGCTGTGGCCACGATGGGTCACGCCGCCGACAAGCAGAGCCTGGTGTTCTGCTCGGAAGGCAGCCCAGCCGGTTTTGATACTGCGCAATACACCACCGCCACCGATAACGATGCGGCCGAGCCGCTGTACAACCGCCTGGTTGAGTTTGAAAAGGGTGAGACCGGTGTCGTACCTGCATTGGCAACCAAGTGGGATATTTCGCCAGACGGCCTGACCTACACCTTTCACCTGCGTGAAGGGGTGAAATTCCACAGCAACAAGGAATTCAAGCCGACGCGGGAGTTCAACGCCGACGACGTGCTGTTCACCTTCAACCGCATGCTTGACCCCGACCATCCGTTTCGCAAGGCCTACCCCACGGAGTTTCCGTACTTCAACGGGATGAGCCTGAACAAGAACATTGCCAAGGTCGCCAAAACCGACGCGCACACCGTGGTAATGACCCTGAACACGGTCGACGCCGCGTTTATCCAGAACATCGCCATGAGCTTCGCCGCGATCCTCTCGGCCGAATACGCCGAGCAGTTGCTCAAGGATGGCAAACCGAGTGATATCAACCAGAAGCCGATCGGCACTGGCCCCTTCGTGTTCCAGCGCTATCAGAAAGATTCGCAGATCCGCTATGTGGCCAACAAACAGTACTGGGACCCGAGCAAGGTCAAGCTGGACCAACTGATCTTCGCCATCAACACCGACGCTTCGGTGCGAGTGCAAAAGCTCAAGGCCGGCGAATGCCAGGTGACCCTGCATCCGCGCCCGGCTGACGTCGATGCCCTCAAGGCCGACCCGAACCTGCAACTGCTGACCAAGCCCGGCTTCAACTTGGGCTACATCGCCTACAACGTGCGCCACAAGCCCTTCGACCAGCTCGAAGTGCGCCAGGCGCTGGACATGGCGGTGAACAAGCAGAGCATCCTGAACGCCGTGTACCAGGGCGCGGGGCAATTGGCGGTCAACGCCATGCCACCGACGCAGTGGTCCTACGACGACAGCATCAAGGACGCCGCCTACAACCCGGAAAAAGCCAAGGAATTGCTCAAGGCCGCCGGCGTGAAAGAAGGCACCGAAATCACCCTGTGGGCGATGCCGGTACAACGTCCGTACAACCCTAACGCCAAGCTGATGGCCGAGATGCTGCAAAGCGACTGGGCCAAGATCGGCCTCAAGGTCAAGATCGTCAGCTACGAATGGGGCGAGTACATCAAGCGCACCAAGAACGGTGAGCACGATGTAAGCCTGATCGGCTGGACCGGTGACAACGGTGACCCGGACAACTGGCTGGGCACCCTCTACAGCTGTGACGCCATCGGCGGGAACAACTACTCCATGTGGTGTGACCCGGCGTACGACAAGCTGATCAAGCAAGCCAAGGTCGTGACCGACCGCGAACAAAGGACTGTTCTGTACAAACAGGCGCAGCAACTGCTCAAGCAGCAGGTGCCGATCACGCCAGTCGCCCACTCGACGGTCAACCAGCCGTTAAGCGCCAAAGTCGAAGGTTTCAAAGTGAGCCCCTTCGGCCGCAACGTGTTCTCGGGCGTCAGTATCACCCCATAAGAAAATAACCGGATTGCGCAGGGCGAATACCGCCTTGCTGCAAACGCGCGGCCTTTTGTTGGGAATTTTCCTACGCCAAACGTTTGCAATGGCTTGAACGAGTTACACACCCAATAGCCGGATCACCAAAAAAGACCGGCATTAAAAAGAGAACCAAAGGAGCTTCATCCATGAAACTGAGCAGCAAAGCGCTTCTGGCCCTGGCCATCAGCAGCATCACGGCCACCGCCTACGCTGAATCCGTCAGCCAGGACTTCGTGCCTACTACACTGGCCGGCACCAGCGCTCAAAGCGAAGCCAAAGGCTTTATCGAAGACTTCAGCCTGGGCGGCACTACCCGCAACTGGTACTCCCACGAAAGCAAATACCGTGGCGGCACCTTCGAGTACAAGAAGCACGGCCAAACCCTGACCGACCGTAACCGTACCAACTGGGTACAAGGCACCATCATCAACGCCAGCTCGGGTTTTACCCAGGGCACCGTAGGCGTCAAGACTGAATTGGCGGTGTACAACGCCGTGGTCCTGGACCGTAGCAAGCGTGATATCAAAGGCGGCTCCAACCGTACCCTGGCTGACTCCGATGGTGATGCAGTCGGCCAATGGAGCAAACTGGGCCTGGCCAACGTGCAGTTCCGTGTGTCGAACACCACCTTGACCGCCGGTCGTCAGAACTTCAGCAGCGGCATCGTCGATACCATCGGCAACCGTGCGTTGCCTTCGAGCTTCGAAGGTGTGAGCTTCAACAGCGAAGAGTTCAGCAACCTGTCGTTCCAGGGCGGCGTGTTTGACCGCGTTTCGCCACGTAGCGAACAGAGCCTGTCGAAATTCCGTAGCGAATACGGCAATGGCGCGGAAACCGACAAGGTGTCCACCCTGGGCCTGAACTACCAGCCGCTGAAAAGCCTGAAAGTCAGCGTCTTCGGCGCCAACGTGAAGGACTTCTGGAACCAGTACTACTTCGGCGCAACCCACGAACTGGGTGATGCACAGCAACTGGCGCTGACCACTGGTTTCAACTACTACAAGACGGTCGATGAAGGCAAAAAAGAGATGGGGGAAATCGACAACGATACCTTCTCCCTGTCCCTGGGCCTGGCCCACCAGGCTCACAGCCTGACCTTCTCCTACCAGCAAGTGAACGGTAACGAGTACTTCGACTACCTGCACGAAACCAACGGCATCTACCTGGCCAACTCCCTGACCTCTGACTTCAACGGCCCGAACGAGAAATCCTTCCAGGTTGCCTACGCCATCAACATGGCCGAATACGGCGTGCCAGGCCTCAAGTTCAACATCTACTCGGCGCGCGGCTGGGACATCGACGGTACTCACTACACCGGCAACAACGGCCGGGCCAAGTTCGCCTACGACGGCATCCAGAAACAAGACGGTGAAAAACACCAGGAATACGGTATCGGTGGTTCTTACGCCATCCAGAGCGGCCCACTCAAGGCCACTACCGTACGCGCAACGTATGTTGAGCACCGTGGCAGCGAGTTCCAATCGGACGGCAGCATCAAAGAGTTCCGTCTGGTGACCACTGTTCCGTTCAACATCCTTTAATTAGCGCCAGGTAGACGGCGGGCTCAGGACGAGCTCGCCGTTTACGCTTGTCTGGTCCCATCGATTGCAGAGGGCTCCGAATGAAATTGCTCCCACTACAAGCCGCCATGGCTGCTGCGCTGTTGAGCGTGGCGATCGGCGTTTCGGCCAAACCACTGGTGGTCTGCACCGAAGCCAGCCCGGAGGGTTTTGACCCGGTCCTGTACACCACGGCCGTGACCGCTGACGCTGCCGCTGAAACCATGTTCAACCGCCTGGTGGACTTCAAGCCCGGCACCACCGAAGTGATCCCCGCGCTGGCCAAAGACCTGCCCGAGATCAGCGCCGATGGCCTGACCTACACCTTTCACCTGCGTGACGACATCAAGTTCCACACCACCGACTATTTCAAACCCACGCGCAACATGAATGCCGACGACGTGCTTTGGAGCTTCCAGCGCCAGCTGGACCCGAACCACCCGTGGCATAAAAAGTCCCTCGTGGGCTACCCGTACTTCGAAAGCATGGGCTTCAAGGAACTGCTCAAGAGCGTAGAAAAGACGGACGATCACACCGTCGTCTTTACCCTGACCCGTCCTGAAGCACCGTTTTTGGCCGATCTGGGCATGGCATTTTCTTCAATCCACTCGAAGGAATACGCCGACCAGTTGCTCAAGTCCGGTAAGACTGAAGACCTTAACGCCAAGCCCATCGGTACTGGCCCATTCGTCTTCACCCGTTATCAGAAAGACGCCCAGGCGCGGTTCAAGGCAAACCCCGACTACTTCCGTGGCAAACCGCAGGTAGACCCGCTGATTCTGGCGATCAGCACCGATAACAACGTGCGCCTGCAAAAGCTCAAGGCCAACGAATGTCAGATCGCGTTGTTCCCCAAGCCAGATGACATCCCAAGCATCAAGAAAGACCCGAACCTGAAAGTCGATGAGCTGGCGGCGATGACCACCAGTTACACCGCGTTGAACACCACCCACAAATACATGAGCGATGCGCGGGTGCGCCACGCGATCAACATCGCGTTCGACAAGGCTGGCTACACCGAAGCCCTGTTCGGCAAAGGCAATGCTGTAGTGGGCACCGGCCCTTATCCGCCGACCTTGCTGGGCTTCAGCGACAAGCTTAAAAACCCACCCCGTGACCTGGAAAAGGCCCGCGCCCTGCTCAAGGAAGCCGGCGTACCGGAAGGCACTGAGTTCACCCTGTTCACCCGTAACGGTGGCGGCCCGACCAACCCTAACCCGATGCTCGGCGCCCAGCGCATGCAGGCGGACCTGGCGCAGGTTGGCCTGAAAGTGAACATCAAAGTCATGGAATGGGGCGAAATGCTCAAGCGAGCCAAAAACGGTGAGCACGACATGGTTTCGGCGGGCTGGGTGGGTGATAACGGCGACCCGGACAACTTCCTGACGCCAAACCTGAGTTGCGATGCAGCGAAAAACGGCGAAAACTACGCCCGCTGGTGTAACAAAGAGTTTCAAGACTTGATCGACAAGGCCCGCGCTGTCGCTGAACCCGCCCAGCGCGCTGCACTCTATGAACAAGCACAGGACGTTTTCGATAAGGACCAACCATGGCTTCCCATGGCTTATCCGAAACTGTTCACCGCCATGCGCAAGAACGTAGAAGGCTTCATTCAAAGCCCTCTGGGTACAAATAACTTCGCCACCACCCAGGTGAAGTAAATAAGAGAAACGCTCGGCACCGTCGACATTGGCGGTGCCGAACCTGCCTAACCGGCTGATTGAGGTAAACAACAAGATGTTTAGTTTTATTGCCCGCCGACTGGGGTTACTGATCCCCACGTTTTTCGGCATAACGTTGCTCACGTTTGCGTTGATTCGCATGATCCCTGGCGACCCCGTCGAAGTCATGATGGGCGAGCGGCGCGTCGACCCCGAGATGCACGCACAGGCAATGGAACGCCTTGGCCTTAACAAGCCGCTGTATGCGCAATACCTGGATTACGTCGGCAAACTTGCCCAGGGCGACCTTGGCGAATCGCTGCGTACCCGCACCAGCGTGTGGACTGAATTCACCGCCCTCTTCCCGGCGACCCTGGAACTGTCCATGGCCGCCCTGTTGTTCGCCGGTATCCTGGGCCTGTTGGCCGGGGTGATCGCGGCACTCAAGCGAGGATCCCTGTTCGACCATGGGGTGATGGGCATCTCCCTGGCGGGATATTCGATGCCGATCTTCTGGTGGGGCCTGATCCTGATCATGTTCTTCTCGGTCAGCCTGGGCTGGACCCCGGTTTCCGGGCGGATCGACCTGCTCTACGACATCGAGCCGCGCACCGGCTTCATGCTGATCGACACCCTGCTGGCTGACGAGCCGGACGCGTTCTGGGATGCGTTGCACCACCTGATCCTGCCGGCCATCGTACTCGGCACTATCCCGCTGGCGGTGATTGCGCGGATGACCCGTTCGTCGATGCTCGAAGTCCTGCGCGAAGACTACATCCGCACCGCCAAGGCCAAGGGCCTGTCGCCGGCGCGCGTGGTGTTCGTGCACGGCCTGCGTAACGCGTTGATTCCGGTACTGACCGTGGTTGGCCTGCAAGTCGGCACCCTGCTGGCCGGCGCGGTTTTGACCGAGACCATCTTCTCCTGGCCCGGCATCGGCAAATGGCTGATCGAAGCCATTGGCGCGCGGGACTACCCGGTGGTGCAGAACGGCATCCTGCTGATCGCCTGCCTGGTGATCATGGTGAATTTCGTGGTGGATATCCTCTACGGCTTCGCCAACCCACGCATCCGTCACCAGCGCTGAGATCATGACCATGACCACACCTACTCAAGTGTCAGCAGTCGATCAAAGCCTGCTGTACCCGTCTCCGTACAAAGAATTCTGGCAAGCTTTTTCCAAGAACAAAGGCGCGGTTGCCGGCCTACTGTTCATGTTGCTGATCGTGTTCTGCGCGATCTTCGCACCGTGGGTTGCACCGCATAACCCGAGCGAGCAATACCGCGACTTCCTGCTGACCCCGCCGGCCTGGCTGGAAGGTGGGCAGATGCAATTCCTGCTCGGCACCGACGAACTGGGCCGTGACTTGCTCTCGCGCCTGATCCAGGGCTCGCGCCTGTCGTTGCTGATCGGTTTGTCGTCGGTGGTGATGTCGCTGATTCCGGGGATCCTGCTGGGCCTGTTCGCCGGGTTCTTCCCACGTCTGCTCGGCCCGACCATCATGCGTCTGATGGACATCATGCTGGCCCTGCCGTCGCTACTGCTGGCTGTCGCCATTGTCGCGATCCTCGGCCCTGGCCTGATCAACACCGTGATCGCCATCGCCATCGTATCGCTGCCGTCCTACGTCCGTCTGACCCGCGCTGCGGTGATGGGCGAACTGAACCGTGACTACGTGACCGCCGCCCGCCTCGCCGGAGCCGGCCTGCCACGCCTGATGTTCATCACCGTGCTGCCCAACTGCATGGCGCCGCTGATCGTACAGGCCACCTTGAGCTTCTCCTCGGCGATCCTCGATGCCGCGGCCCTGGGCTTCCTCGGCCTTGGCGTACAACCGCCAACCCCGGAGTGGGGCACCATGCTGGCTTCGGCCCGTGACTACATCGAACGCGCCTGGTGGGTGGTGAGCCTGCCTGGTTTGACCATTTTGCTCAGCGTGCTGGCAATCAACTTGATGGGCGACGGCCTGCGCGATGCGCTGGACCCGAAACTCAAGAACGCCGCCTGAGGAGATTCCCATGTCACTGTTAGAAATCAAGAATCTCAACGTGCGCTTCGGCGACAAGACCGCCGTCCCGGTGGTCGATGGCCTCGACATTTCGGTCGACAAAGGCGAAGTACTGGCGATCGTTGGCGAGTCGGGTTCGGGTAAATCCGTGACCATGATGGCGCTGATGGGCCTGATCGAGCATCCCGGCATCGTCACCGCCGACGCGCTGAACTTTGACGGCAAGGACATGCTCAAGCTGAGCAACCGCCAGCGCCGCCAGATCGTCGGCAAAGACCTGGCGATGGTGTTCCAGGACCCGATGACCGCGCTGAACCCCAGCTACACCGTGGGTTTCCAGATTGAAGAAGTGCTGCGCCTGCACCTGAAAATGTCCGGCAAACAAGCGCGCAAGCGTGCCATCGAACTGTTGGAAAAAGTGGAGATCCCAGGCGCTGCCAGCCGTATGGATGCCTACCCGCACCAACTGTCCGGCGGCATGAGCCAGCGTGTGGCAATCGCCATGGCGATTGCCGGCGAGCCGAAACTGCTGATCGCGGACGAACCGACCACGGCGTTGGACGTCACCATCCAGGCGCAGATCATGGAACTGCTGCTGGCCTTGCAGAAAGAACAGAACATGGGCCTGGTGCTGATCACTCACGACCTTGCAGTCGTGGCGGAAACCGCCCAGCGTGTGTGCGTAATGTACGCAGGCCAGGCGGTTGAGGTCGGCCAGGTGCCGCAACTGTTCGACATTCCGGCGCACCCGTACAGCGAAGCGCTGCTCAAGGCGATCCCCGAGCACAGCCTCGGCGCCACGCGTTTGGCGACGCTGCCAGGTATCGTTCCAGGTCGTTATGACCGCCCGCAGGGTTGCCTGCTGTCACCGCGCTGCCCGTATGTGCAGGATTCCTGCCGTGCCCAGCGTCCGGGGCTTGATCCAAAAACCAACAGCCTTGCGCGCTGCTTCTACCCCTTGAACCAGGAGGTGGCGTAATGGCCGTCGTTCTTACCGCCCGCGACCTGACCCGTCACTACGAAGTGTCCCGTGGCCTGTTCAAGGGCCACGCCCTGGTGCGTGCGCTCAATGGTGTGTCGTTCGAGCTGGAAGCCGGCAAGACCCTCGCGGTCGTGGGCGAATCCGGTTGCGGCAAATCCAC
This sequence comes from Pseudomonas sp. MYb541, assembly GCF_037479595.1. NCBI lineage: Bacteria > Pseudomonadati > Pseudomonadota > Gammaproteobacteria > Pseudomonadales > Pseudomonadaceae > Pseudomonas > Pseudomonas sp. MYb541. Next base: position 29,873 of record NZ_JBBGYS010000024.1, read on the forward strand.
ACTGGCCCGCGCCCTGACGCTGATTGAAGAACCGTCTTCCGGCTCGCTGAAAATCGCAGGGCAAGAAGTCGCCGGTGCCGACAAGGCCCAGCGCAAGCAACTGCGCAAAGACGTGCAGATGGTGTTCCAGAGCCCGTACGCCTCGCTGAACCCACGCCAGAAAGTCGGTGATCAACTCGGCGAGCCGCTGCTGATCAACACCAACCTGTCCGCCGCCGAACGCCGCGAGAAAGTGCAGGCGATGATGAAGCAAGTGGGCCTGCGCCCCGAGCATTATCAGCGCTACCCGCACATGTTCTCCGGTGGCCAGCGCCAGCGGATCGCACTGGCCCGGGCGATGATGCTGCAACCGAAAGTGCTGGTGGCAGATGAACCGACCTCGGCGTTGGACGTGTCGATCCAGGCTCAGGTGCTGAACCTGTTCATGGACCTGCAGCAGGAATTCAACACCGCCTACGTGTTCATCTCCCACAACCTCGCGGTGGTGCAACACGTCGCCGACGACGTGATGGTGATGTACCTCGGCCGCCCGGTTGAAGTCGGTCCGAAGGAAGACATCTACGCACGCCCGCTGCACCCCTACACCCAGGCGCTGCTGTCGGCGACCCCGACCATTCATCCGGACCCGAACAAGCCGAAGATCAAGATCGTCGGCGAGCTGCCCAACCCGCTGAACCCGCCGCCTGGCTGCGCCTTCCATAAGCGCTGCCCGTATGCGACAGCACGGTGCAGCACCGAGGAGCCGCAGTTGCGGCCGTTGGATAACCGCCAGGTGGCTTGCCATTATGCGGAGCAGTTTGTGGCCTGAGTCTGTTAAGCAGAGATCCTTCCCGCGCAGCGCGTAGGAAGGATCGCCATCGAGTTTTACAGCCCTTCCCATCAGGTTGCGCATCAGCCTGGCGGGAGGGGTTTTCTTTTGGGCTTGGATGGAAAACGCTTGCGCAGGGTTTTACCCCAGGGAGCAGCCCCCTTGACTTCGCCCTTGCCCTTTATCGAAATAACACCGCCGTTCAGGGCAACCTCAATCCCAAAAATGAGCTTAACGCGCCAAATGCCCGGATCGCTGGAAGAAAAGTCCGCCGCTTCCCGAACCACGTAGCCGCCCTGCCAATTATTAGGTCGACCGCCGACAGTGTAATGAACCGAGGCTTGATACTCGTCATTGGAACCGTAGGTGTATTTTTTACGTTGCGGGTCTCGTTCTGGAATATAAAACGTCAGCTCTACATCTACACCATCGCTTGCAGTGGAACGGGCTTGAACCACGAAATCCTCGCTTTGGTCATCAGCCACAAAACCCAGATCGGTCGATTCAAAGGCCTGAGCTCCCACTTTCCATTCAAACCGTCCCGTCGCCTTGTTTTTCATGGTGCTCTCCTGTTTCAGGCATTGATCGGCCCCTGGATAAAGACACCTGAAAAATAAGGAAGCGAGCGCCGGCCGTCTACTGTCAAACCTGACAGGTCGGTTCAGCAATCAAAGGTAATGGGGAGCGTCAAAGAATGCGTTCCCACGCAGAGCGCGGGAACGATCGCGGGCATTACAGGCAGGGGCCCCAGGCGTATCAGGTGTCGCTGTCACCTTCAGTGTCATCGTCATCTGGCGGCGTTTGCTGGTCGTCATCATCCTTTGAGCCGCCCTGATCTTCGTCACCGGGTTCCGACTCGCTCTTGGCCAGTTGCAAACCACCGGCCTGCACCGTCTTCGCCGCCACAAAGCCCGGCGCCTGGCTCTGCACAGCCGCACTGGCCCATGCGGACGAGATGCCCAGGGATAACATCACCAACACTTTCAGCAACAGCACTACACGTTGAAAGATAGTCATGGTCGATTTCCGTCCAGTCAGTGAATCACGTGCGGCGGCGTACGACCGTCGCTGTGGATTAAGCTAGTTCCGATCCTGGGTTTGCGCCAATTACGCCTCAGGTATCGCCATCATCGTAGGTTTCGCTGTCTTCGCCCTCGTTGTAAGGGTTTTCTTCATCCTCCTTCGGCGCCGGCTGGGCCTGGGGCTGCCAGCTGCCAGAGTTGACCTCGTTCTGTTTGCGCTTGGTGACCGGTCCAGTGTCCTTCCACTGGGGGGTGCCTGCACCCGCCATCGCCCAGGAGGCAGACAACCCCAAGACGCCCAGCAGCACCAGTTGAATGGCGCATCGAGTTAAACGCATCAGGAACTCCTATTCCGTCGGTGAATCGGTGAAATATGTGAACGCTAGACCGGATACGGGGTTAGCGCCAATTCAGTAGGAGCCGGCTTGCCGGCTCCTACAGGTTGGGTTTGTGGCGAGCATGAAAAAGGGCGAAGCCATTACAGCTTCGCCCTTTATCGACCGCTTGGACCTTAGTGGTGCTCACGGGTCGCACGGAATTTCACATCCGGCCAGCGTTCTTCCATCAACGCCAGGTTCACCCGCGTCGGCGCCAGGTAAGTCAGATGACCACCACCGTCGACCGCCAGGTTTTCCACAGCCTTGTTGGAGAACTCTTCCAACTTCTTCTTATCGCTGCAATCGATCCAGCGCGCGGAGTACACGGTGATCGGCTCGTAGGAGCATTCGACCTTGTATTCCTCTTTCAAGCGGCTGGCGACCACATCGAACTGCAGCACACCGACGGCGCCGAGGATGATGTCGTTGCTGCGCTCCGGGAAGAACACCTGGGTGGCGCCCTCTTCCGCCAATTGCTGCAGGCCCTGGCGCAGTTGCTTGGATTTCAGCGGGTCACGCAGGCGAACGCGACGGAACAGTTCCGGGGCGAAGTGCGGGATACCGGTGAAGCCCAGGGCTTCGCCTTCGGTGAAGGTGTCGCCGATCTGGATGGTGCCGTGGTTGTGCAGGCCGATGATGTCGCCGGCGTAGGCTTCTTCGAGCTGTTCACGCTCGGAGGAGAAGAACGTCAAGGCGTCGCCGATGCGTACGTCCTTGCCGGTACGCACGTGGCGCATCTTCATGCCTTTTTCGTATTTGCCGGAGCAGATGCGCATGAAGGCGATACGGTCGCGGTGTTTTGGGTCCATGTTCGCTTGGATCTTGAACACGAAGCCGGTGAATTTCTCTTCGACCGGTTCTACGGTGCGCTCGTTGGCGACACGGGCCAATGGGCGCGGAGCCCAATCCACCACGGCGTCGAGCACATGGTCGACACCGAAGTTGCCCAGGGCCGTACCAAAGAACACCGGGGTCAACTGGCCGTCGAGGAATTCCTGCTGGTTGAACTCATGGCAGGCGCCCTGCACCAGCTCCAGCTGATCGACAAAGCGGTCGTACTCGTCACCCAGGTGGGCGCGGGCTTCGTCGGAGTCGAGTTTCTCGATGATCTTGGTTTCGGTGCGCTCGTGACCGTGGCCGGCGGTGTAGACAATGATGTAGTCGTCGGCCAGGTGGTACACGCCCTTGAAGTCGCGGTAGCAACCGATGGGCCAGGTGATCGGCGCAGCCTTGATCTTCAGGACGGCTTCGATTTCGTCCAACAGTTCGATCGGGTCGCGGATGTCGCGGTCGAGTTTGTTGATGAAGCTGACGATGGGCGTGTCACGCAGACGGCACACGTCCATCAGCGCAATGGTACGTGGCTCGACGCCTTTACCGCCGTCGAGGACCATCAACGCCGAGTCGACCGCGGTCAGGGTGCGGTAGGTGTCTTCGGAGAAGTCTTCGTGGCCCGGGGTGTCGAGCAGGTTGACCATGTGGTCGCGATACGGGAACTGCATGACCGACGTGGTAATGGAAATACCCCGTTGTTTTTCCATTTCCATCCAGTCGGAGGTGGCATGGCGGTCGGATTTGCGGGATTTCACCGTGCCGGCCACCGCGATTGCCTTGCCCATCAGCAAGAGTTTCTCGGTGATGGTGGTTTTACCGGCATCGGGGTGGGAAATAATGGCGAAAGTGCGGCGTTTCGCGACTTCGGCGGCCTGGTGGGTCATGGGAAATCGCCTGGCAGGTGAGTCAAAAAAGGGCGGCGAGTATAGCGCAAACCCCAGGGGCCGGACCACCGTTCACCCGATTGGGGGTGGCTAAATGCTGCCAAGTGTGGAACCTTTTAAAAGGTAGAGACGTCCACTCCCCTGCTGCCGCACTCGGAACAGGGGCTGATAAATCAGCAAGTTAGCCTGACGAGGCTGCGCTCATGGCTTGATCGCATACCGCGTTGCCGGTATCGGCGAGCTGCATTTCGCGACCACATTCGCCGACAGCCAGGAATGGCATGCCACGAAGGAATGTGTTCGCCGACAGAAGAAAAAAGGAGTCCGCCTGTGGCTATTCGCTATGGCAAAGGGCTGATAGGAGGAGCGGTTGTCGTCGCCCTCTTGGCCCTGCTGGTCCACTGGATCGGCATCAACACGATCGAACTGTACCGCGACGATTTGTTGTTTTACCTGCAAGCTCATCTGATCCTCGTTCTTGTCTCCATGCTGGCCGCCCTGATTGTGGGCATCCCCGCCGGTATCCTGCTCAGCCGACCGCACATGGTCGGGCGCGCAGAACGCTTCATGCAGATCTTCAACATCGGCAACACCGTCCCTCCCCTGGCCGTACTGGCCATCGCCCTCGGCGTCCTCGGCATTGGCAGTGGCCCGGCGATCTTCGCGCTGTTCCTCGCCTCGTTGCTGCCCATTGTGCGCAACACCTACGAAGGCCTCAAAAACGTTCAAGGCTCGCTGAAAGAAGCCGCCACCGGCATCGGTATGACGCCACGCCAGGTGCTGTTTCGCGTGGAATTGCCCAACGCCGTGCCGATCATCATCGGCGGTGTGCGCGTGGCCCTGGCGATCAACGTGGGGACCGCGCCGCTGGCCTTCCTGATCGGCGCCAACAGCCTGGGCAGCCTGATCTTCCCCGGCATCGCCCTGAACAATCAGCCGCAATTGCTGCTTGGCGCCGCGTGCACCGCGTTGCTGGCATTGCTGCTCGACGGTCTGGTGACCATGGCCAGCCGCCTCTGGCTGGAACGCGGGTTGCGTCCGTCTTAAGGCTTGGCAAAGGAAATCACATGAAAAGACTGACCCTGATATTGAGCTGCGTCCTGCTGTTTGCAGGTATTGCGCAAGCTGCCGAAAAACCTGTGATCCGCATCGGCGCCCGGGTGTTCACCGAACAGACCCTGCTGGCCGAAATCACGTCCCAGTACCTGCGCACCAAGGGCTATGACGCCCGTGTGACCGGCGGCCTGGGCAGCAACCTGGCGCGCAGTGCCCAGGAAAGCGGGCAACTGGACCTGATCTGGGAATACACCGGCGTGTCGCTGGTGGCCTACAACCATGTCGACGAAAAGCTCGACAGCGAACAGTCCTACGCACGGGTAAAAGAACTCGACGCGAAAAAAGGCCTGGTCTGGCTCTCGCCGTCGCGTTTCAGCAACACCTACGCCCTGGCGCTGCCCGAGAATGTGGCCAAGGAGTTCCCGCAGATCAACAGCATCAGCGACCTCACCCAAGCGCTGGCAGAGAAAACCAAAGGCACGCGCCTGGTGGCCCTGGACACCGAGTTCGCCAACCGTTCCGACGGCATGGGCGGCATGGTCAAGCTGTATGACATGAACCTCACGCGCAAAAACACCCGGCAGATGGACGCCGGCCTGGTCTACACCGCCCTGCGTAACGGCCAAGTGTTTGCCGGTCTGGTCTACACCACCGACGGTCGCCTGAACGCCTTCAAATTGAAGTTGCTGGAAGACGACAAGCACTATTTCCCGGACTACACCGCCGCCCCCGTGGTGCGTCAGGTGTATCTCGACGCTCACCCGGAACTGGCCGCTGACCTCAAGCCATTGGCCGATCTGTTCGACGACGAAACCATGCGCCAGTTGAACGCGCGGGTCGACGTCGACCATGAAAGCCCCTCCGCGGTTGCCGCCGACTTCCTGCGCCAACATCCGATCAATTAATAAGAGGAGAAGACATGGAATTCCTGAACGCCTTTTCCCATCTTGATTGGGCCCAAGTCCTACACCTGACCGGACAGCACATCACCCTGGTCGGTATCGCCGTGATCCTCGCGATCCTGATCGGTGTGCCTCTGGGCATCCTGATGACGCGCTTCCCGACGCTCGCCGGTCCGCTGCAAGCGAGCGCCACGGTGCTGCTGACCGTACCGTCCATCGCCCTGTTCGGCCTGCTGTTGCCGTTCTACTCCAAGTTCGGCCAGGGCCTGGGGCCAATGCCGGCGATCACCGCCGTGTTCCTCTACTCCCTGCTGCCGATCATGCGTAACACCTACCTCGCCCTCACCGGCGTGGAACCGGGTATTCGCGAAGCCGCACGCGGCATCGGCATGACCTTCGGCCAGCGCCTGCGCATGGTCGAGTTACCCATCGCCGTGCCGGTGATCCTCGCCGGTGTGCGCACCGCCGTGGTGATGAATATCGGTGTCATGACCATCGCAGCCACCATCGGTGCCGGTGGCCTGGGTGTACTTATTCTGGCTTCCATCAGCCGCAGCGACATGTCGATGCTGATCGTCGGCGCCGTGCTGGTCAGTCTCCTGGCCATCTTCGCCGACCTGCTCTTGCAATGGCTGCAACGCTCGCTGACTCCAAAAGGATTGCTCAAATGATCGAACTTCAAAACCTGTCCAAGACCTTCCAAAGCAACGGCAAGACTGTCACCGCCGTGAACGATGTAAGCCTGACCGTCAATGAAGGCGAGATTTGCGTATTCCTCGGCCCATCCGGTTGCGGCAAAAGCACCACGCTGAAGATGATCAACCGTCTGATCAAGCCCACTTCGGGCAAGATCCTGATCAATGGCGAAGACACCACCGACCTCGACGAGGTGACCCTGCGTCGCAACATCGGTTATGTGATCCAGCAGATCGGCCTGTTCCCCAATATGACCATCGAGGAAAACATCGTGGTGGTGCCCAAGCTGCTCGGCTGGGACAAGCAAAAATGCCACGACCGCGCCCGCGAGTTGATGAGCATGATCAAGCTGGAACCCAAGCAGTACTTGCATCGCTACCCGCGTGAATTGTCGGGTGGCCAGCAACAGCGGATCGGCGTGATCCGAGCCCTGGCGGCCGACGCGCCGTTGCTGCTGATGGATGAACCGTTCGGCGCAGTCGACCCGATCAACCGCGAGATGATCCAGAACGAATTCTTCGAGATGCAGCGCGCGCTGAACAAGACCGTGATCATGGTCAGCCATGACATCGACGAGGCGATCAAGCTGGGCGACAAGATCGCGATTTTCCGCGCCGGCAAGCTGTTGCAGATCGACCATCCGGACACGCTGCTGGCGCACCCGGCCGACGAGTTCGTCAGCAACTTCGTGGGCCAGGACAGCACCCTCAAGCGCCTGCTGCTGGTGAAGGCCGAAGACGCGGCGGACAACGCCCCGTCGGTGAGCCCTGAAACGCCGGTGGCCGATGCTCTGGAATTGATGGACGAGCATGACCGCCGCTACGTGGTGGTCACTTGTGCCGAGAACAAGGCGCTGGGGTATGTACGACGTCGCGACCTGCACCGTCAGACCGGCACCTGCGGCCAGTATCTGCGCCAGTTCAACGCCACGGCGGCGTACGACGAGCATTTGCGCATCCTGCTGTCGCGCATGTACGAGTTCAACCGGTCGTGGTTGCCGGTGATGGATGCGGAGCGGGTATTCCTCGGGGAAGTGACCCAGGAGTCGATTGCCGAGTACCTGAGCTCTGGTAAGTCGCGTGGGGGCAAGACCAGCATCGTCTCGCCTGCCGAGACGGCCCTGGCCTGATAAACCGCCATCGCCGGCAAGCCGGCTCCTACAGTTGCCATGTATTTTCCTGATGGAATGCATTCCCTGTGGGAGCCGGGCTTGCCCGCGATCCAGGCACCACAAATCCCATCGATTTGCCCCCTCCGGGGAACATCATTCCGTCACACCTGTCGGTTACATAAGTAGCTGCACGGGTTCGCGCGACGAACGCGTGCAAAAACGCGACATTTTTAGTTGATCTCAAGCCCCTCACGCCCTAAAGTTCGCGCCGAACGTCCATGCTGGAAACGATCCATCCGGCTCAAGTACTGACGACGAGACAGCAAGGCCAAGGGAAGCGGTAATTCCCATGGCCTTTTTGCTTTCGGCGACATGCCTTGGGAAGTAGGCGAACCAAAGTGGGGATACGGAGGACGTTCAGTTGCACCCATTGATTTCTACAGTTTGCCCTTAGGAGTTCCCAGCATGTCGATCAACGTCGAAGATTATTTCGCGCGCGCCACTTTTGACAAAATGAAGGCGTTCGCCGACAAGCAAGAAACCCCGTTCGTGGTGATCGACACCGCGATGATCAGCCAGGCCTACGATGACCTGCGCGCCGGTTTCGAATTCGCCAAAGTCTATTACGCGGTCAAGGCCAACCCGGCTGTCGAGATCATTGACCTGCTCAAAGAAAAGGGTTCGAGCTTCGACATCGCCTCGATCTACGAGCTGGACAAAGTGATGGACCGTGGCGTCAGCGCCGACCGTATCAGCTACGGCAACACCATCAAGAAATCCAAGGACATCCGCTACTTCTACGAGAAGGGCGTGCGCCTGTTCTCCACCGACTCCGAAGCCGACCTGCGCAACATCGCCAAGGCCGCGCCGGGCTCGAAAGTGTATGTACGTATTCTCACCGAAGGCTCGACCACGGCTGACTGGCCTTTGTCGCGCAAATTCGGCTGCCAGACCGACATGGCCATGGACCTGCTGATCCTCGCCCGTGACCTGGGCCTGGTGCCGTACGGCATCTCGTTCCATGTGGGTTCGCAACAGCGTGACATCAGTGTGTGGGACGCGGCGATCGCCAAGGTCAAAGTGATCTTCGAGCGCCTGAAGGAAGAAGACGGCATTCACCTCAAGCTGATCAACATGGGTGGCGGCTTCCCGGCCAACTACATCACCCGCACCAACAGCCTGGAAACCTACGCTGAAGAAATCATCCGCTTCCTCAAGGAAGATTTCGGCGACGACCTGCCGGAAATCATCCTGGAGCCGGGTCGTTCGTTGATTGCCAACGCAGGTATCCTGGTCAGCGAAGTGGTGCTGGTGGCGCGTAAATCCCGTACCGCCGTCGAGCGTTGGGTGTACACGGATGTGGGCAAGTTCTCCGGCCTGATCGAAACCATGGACGAAGCCATCAAGTTCCCGATCTGGACCGAGAAGAAAGGCGAGATGGAAGAAGTGGTCATCGCCGGCCCGACCTGCGACAGCGCCGATATCATGTACGAAAACTACAAGTATGGCCTGCCGCTGAACCTGGCGATTGGTGATCGTCTGTACTGGTTGTCGACCGGTGCCTACACCACCAGCTACAGCGCGGTTGAGTTCAATGGCTTTCCGCCGTTGAAGTCGTTCTACGTGTAAGACGGCTGCACATAAAAACCCATGACTAGTCATGGGTTTTTTTACGCCTTAAGAAAGGCTGCCAGCGCGTTCACGGTAGGCCTCTGCCATTGCTCTGATCTGTGGATCATTCGCTGCTGACAGCGCCTGGTGCGCCGTGCGCAAGAACTTCAGGTTCCCTCCCGCCAACGCCTTGCGCAACCACCCCAGCGCCGCATCGATCTGGCCTCTGTCCGCCAGCACCGCCGCGTAACTGAACTGTCCGCGAAAATCCCCGCCTTCGGCTGAGCGTCGGTACCAGTCGACGGCCGCGTCCAGATCCCGTGGGCAGAACTGGCCCTCTTCCAGATAACGCCCCAGCAGGTTCATCGACTTGGCATGCCCCTGTTCGGCTGCCTGACGATACAACGCCAGTGCTTGCTGCTGTTCCTCGGCAACCCCGCGCCCCGTGGCCAGCAGATTGGCGTAGTTGTACTGGCCCCAATCCAACCCGGCCTCGGCGGCCATGTGGTATTCACGCGCAGCCGCTGTTTCGTCGATGGCGCAACCCCAGCCATGCTCCAAACAGCGCCCGGCCATGTTGCGCGCCATCAAATGCCCGTTCTTCGCCGCAATCTTGAACCAGCGCAACGCCAGCGCTTCATCACGGGCAATGCCACGCCCTTCCAGCAGGATTTGCCCGAGCAGCGCCTGGGCATCCACCACGCCTTGCTTGGCCGCGATCAGGATGGCCTGGGCTGCACGCACCGGAGAGTCGTCGAGCATGGATTGGAGTTGTTCGACGTTGAGTATTTCTTCACGACGTAACAAAAAACCCATGTCAGACCTCGACCCAGCGGCGCAACAGGTTGTGGTAGGTGCCGGTGAGCTGGATCAGCGCGGGGTGGTCGGGCACGTCGGCGCTCAGTTGCTGGATCGCGCCGTCCATTTCGAACAGCAGGGTGCGCTGGCTGTCTTCGCGCACCAGGCTTTGGGTCCAGAAGAACGAGGCGTAGCGCGCGCCGCGAGTCACGGCGTTGACTTTGTGCAAGCTGGAACCGGGGTACAGCACCATGTCGCCGGCCGGTAACTTCACGCGCTGCAGGCCGAAGGTGTCCTGGATTTCCAGTTCGCCGCCGTCGTATTCATCGGGGTCGCTGAAAAACACGGTGGATGACAAATCAGTGCGCACGCGCTCGTGGCTGCCTTTGGGCTGGCGTACGGCGTTGTCGATGTGAAAATCGAAACTGCCGCCAGCGGTGTAGCAGTTGAGCAACGGCGGGAACACTTTGTGCGGTAACGCCGCCGACATAAACAACGGGTTCTGCCACAAACGCTCGAGCATCGCCGCGCCGATTTCCTTGGCCAGCGGGTGGCCTTCGGGCAATTGCAGGTTGTGCTTGGCCTTGGCGGACTGGTGCCCGGCGGTGATTTTACCGTCGGCCCAATCGGCAGTTTCCAGGGCTTGGCGGATGCGCTGCACTTCCTCACGAGAGAACAGGCCGGGGATGTGCAGCAGCATGGGCAATACCTGAATTCGGAGAGGTGCCAATGGTATTGATTCTTATCCGCCCTGTAAAACGCAGCAGACGTATGAGTTCGTAAAAACCGTAAGCGAAAAGTGTAAAGAATGTAAATTCAGTGCAATTAGCAATGTATCGCAATTGATAGAAATACTTGTTAACACTATATTCCGCGGCCTCACATCCTTGGGGAAAGGACACGTCATGTCGCGCACCACTACAAAAATACCTGCCAGTTCACCACGCATGCTGGCTTCGGCCATCGGCGTTGCCCTCAGCGCCAGCTCTGTCGCCCATCTGGCGCAGGCTGCCGAAGACACTGAACAAAAAGGCCAGCGCAACAGCATCTCCCTCGGCGCCACCAGCATTACTGGCGAAGAACAGGACAACACCTCCTACCAGGTCGAAAAAGCCTCGTCACAGAAATACACCGCGCCGCTGGTCGACACGCCGCGCTCGGTCACCGTGGTGCCGCAACAAGTGCTCAAGGACACCGCCGCCACCTCGCTGCAGGACGCCTTGCGCACCGTACCGGGCATCACGTTTGGCGCCGGCGAAGGTGGCAACCCCCAGGGCGACCGTCCGTTCATCCGTGGTTTTGACGCCCAAGGCGACACCTACCTGGACGGCGTGCGCGACACGGGCGGCCAGAGTCGCGAGATCTTTGACATCGAGTCGATCGAAGTCAGCAAAGGCCCGAACTCTTCGTTCGGCGGTCGTGGCTCTGCCGGTGGCAGCCTCAACCTGGTGAGCAAGACCCCACAAGCGCGGGACTTCACCAACGGCGGCTTCACCTACGGTTCCGATCAGACTCGCCGCTATGTACTCGACGTGAACCGTCAGTTCCTCGACGACAGCGCCGCGTTCCGCCTGAACCTGATGAGCCACGAACAGAACGTGGCCGGTCGCGATGCGGTGAATTACGACCGCTGGGGTGTCGCCCCGTCGCTGACGTTTGGCCTGGGCACCCCGACCCGCGTCAACCTCAGCTACTACCACCTGGAAAGCAACGACCTGCCGGACTCCGGGATTCCCTACGGTTACGGCTCGTCGACCGCGACGGCCCACGTGCATGACAAACCCAACGACGGCGGCGACAGCAACAACTTCTACGGCCTCAAGGATCGCGACTTCCGCAAGACCCGCGCCGATATCAGCACGTTCTCCATCGAGCACGACCTGAACGACACCATGACGCTTAAAAACACCCTGCGTCACGGCAGCACCGGGCAGGATTACATCCTGACGCAGCCGGACGACAGCAAATTCAACGTCAACCGGTTCGGCACCGTGTGGCGTCGCGCCAACAGCCGGGTCTCGACCACAACCACCACCACCAACCAGACGGACCTGTTCGGCAGCTTCCAGGCCCTGGGCTTCAAGCACAGCTACTCCACCGGCCTGGAATTCACCGGTGAAGAAACCCGCGTCAGCAGCTACACCATCAGCCCCAACGCCAACCCGATCTGCACCGTGGCCAAAGGCAGCCTGGGCGGCCAGTGCACCTCCCTGAGCAACCCGAACCCGGATGACGCCTGGACCGGCAGCATCGCGCGCAACTATTACGGCACCACCACCAAGGCCACCAGCCGTGGCGCCTATGTGTTCGACACCATTGAGCTGGACCCGAAATGGTTGCTGAACGTCGGCCTGCGCTACGACACCTTCGACACCGTTGCCAACACCGATTCCGCGACCGGCCGCAGCAAAATCAAAGAAGACAGCCAATTCTTCAACTGGCAGGCCGGCCTGGTCTGGAAGCCGGTGGAAAACGCCAGCATCTATGCTTCCTACGCCACGTCGGCGACGCCAGCCGGCGGCCTGGTCGGTGAAGGTTCGGACGGCAACCCTCTGTCTGCCGGTGCCGCCAGCAGCGACCTGCAGCCGGAAGAAACCGTCAACTACGAGCTGGGCACCAAGTGGGATCTGTTCCACGATCGCCTGTCCCTGACCGCTGCGGTGTTCCGTACCGAGAAGAAAAACACGCGCATCCTGGTCGATGCCCTGACCTATCAGAACGCCGGTGAGTCCCAAGTCGACGGCGTGGAATTGTCTGCCAGCGGCAAGATCACCGACCAATGGCAGGTGTTCGCCGGCTACAGCTACCTCGACAGCGAGTTGGTCAAATCCGGCCTGAACGGTCGCAACGGCGTGGTCAGCTCGGGTTCGAGCAAAGGCAATCAAATGCCCAACACGCCGAAGAACACCTTCAGCCTGTGGACCACCTACGACGTCACCTCCAAGCTCACCATCGGTGGCGGCGCGTTCTACGTCGACCAGGTTTATGGCGATGCGGGCAACACCGTTTATGTACCGTCCTATACCCGCTACGACGCCATGGCCAGTTACAAGCTGACCAAGAACGTCGACTTGCAATTGAACGTGCAAAACCTGACGGACAAGCTGTATTACGACAAAGCCTTCTCGACACACTTCGCCAACCAGGCGGCGGGTCGCACGGCGCTGTTGACCACCAACTTCCACTTCTAAGCAGCAACACCACGCAGCAAAAAGCCCCACGCATCGGATGCGTGGGGCTTTTGCGTGTCAAACAGAATGTTTCTCGACAAGCCACGGCATAATGCGCGCCGTGCCCTACATATCCGGATAGACGAGGCGGTCAGACGTGTTGAAGAAAACCCTGTTCCAGTTGCACTGGTTCTTCGGCATTACCGCCGGGCTGGTGCTGGCCTTGATGGGGATCACCGGGGCTGCGGTCTCGTTTCAGGATGAAATACTGCGGGCGCTCAACCCCAGCGTACTGACCGTGGAAAAACGCGAAGCCGGCGTCCTGCCGCCCGCCGAGCTGGTGCGCAAGTTGGAAGCCACCGAAGGCCAGACCGTGGCCATGCTGTTCGTGGAGAGCGAGAGCGGCAACGCCGCCCGCGTGTTCTTCACCCCGCCACCCGGTGAACGCCGTGGGCAGTTGCGCTATTTCGACCCCTACACCGGCGACTACATGGGCGACGTGGTCGGCCAGGAAGTTTTCGGCTTCCTGCTGCAATTTCACCGTTTCCTGGTGATGGGCGATACCGGGCGCAATATCACCGGCGCCTGCACACTGATCCTGGTGTTCTTCTGCCTGTCCGGTATGTACCTGCGCTGGCCGCGCCAAGTGGCGAGCTGGCGTGCCTGGCTGACCCTGGACTGGCGCAAAAAGGGCCGGGCCTTCAACTGGGACCTGCACTCGGTATTCGGCACCTGGTGCCTGCTGGCCTATCTGCTGTCGGCGCTGACCGGGCTGTATTGGTCCTACGACTGGTACAGTCAGGGCCTGACCAAGCTGCTGTCCGACGCCCCACAGAATGAACGGGTGCGCAAACGCGGCCCGGCCCCCGAAGGCCCGGCGCCCGTAGCCAATTACGATGCGATCTGGAGCAGCATCTACAGCAACGCCGGCCCAGGCTTGAGTGCTTACAACATCCGCATGCCGGCCGTCGCCGGGCAACCGGCCACCGTCTACTACCTGCTGGACGATTCGCCCCATGACCGCGCGCTAAACCAGATCAACCTGGACCCCGCGACCGGCGAGGTGAAATCCCATGACCGCTACGCCAGCAAGACCTTCGGCTCGCAACTGCTGACCAGCGTCTACGCGCTGCACACCGGCAGTTACTTCGGCCTGGCGGGGCGGATCATCCTCACGCTCAGCTCGGTGCTGATGCCGCTGTTCTTCATCACCGGCTGGCTGCTTTACCTGGACCGTCGTCGCAAGAAACGCCAGGTGCGTGATGCGCGTAAAGACCTCTCGGCCAACGCCAGCGATGCGCCAGCCTGGTTGATCGGCTTCGCCAGCCAGAGCGGTTTTGCCGAGCAGCTTGCGTGGCAAACAGCAGGCCAATTGCAGGCGGCGGGTTTGCCGGTGAAGGTGCAGTCCCTGGGCAGCGTCAGCCAGGAGGATCTGCGCCAGTCGGAAAATGCGCTGTTCGTGGTCAGCACCTTCGGCGACGGCGAAGCCCCCGACAGTGCGCGCGGTTTCGAGCGCAGTGTGCTCGGCCAAGACCTGCCCCTGAAGGGTTTGAACTACTCGGTCCTGGCCCTGGGCGACCGTCAATACGAACACTTCTGCGGCTTTGCACGCCGCCTGCACTTCTGGCTGACCAACCAGGGCGGCAACGCACTGTTTGCCCCGGTGGAAGTCGACAGCGGCGACACCACCGCCCTGCTGCACTGGCAACAACAACTGGGCCAGCTGACCGGCCACGCCCCGGCGGCCGCTTGGCCGACCGCCCAGTACGAAAACTGGACACTCGGCCAACGCTCCCTGCTCAACCGCGACAGCGCAGGCTCGGATGTTTATTTACTGGGTCTCACCTCGCCTTCACCGCAAAGCTGGCAGGCCGGCGACCTGGTGGAAGTACTGCCGCGCAACTGCCCCTGGGCCATCGAGCACTTCCTCGAAGGCCTGGGCCTGGCCGGCAGTGACGGCGTGCTGATCGACGGCATGGCGCACACCCTCGATCAAGCCCTGGCCACTCGCCAATTGCCGACGCATCGCGCCCACCTGGTCGGCCTGCATGCCCAGGCGCTGGTGGACGCGCTGGTACCGCTGGGCATGCGCGAATACTCCATCGCCTCGATTGCCAGCGATGGCGTACTCGAATTGATCGTGCGCCAGGAACGCCACCCCGACGGTAGCCTGGGTCTCGGTTCAGGCTGGCTCACCGAACATGCCGCCCTCGGCTCAAGCATCAGCCTGCGCCTACGCCGCAACAGTGGTTTCCATCTACCCGACGTACCCGTGCCACTGATCCTGCTGGGCAACGGCACCGGCCTGGCCGGCCTGCGCAGCTTGCTCAAGGCGCGCATTGCCGATGGCCAGCAGCGCAACTGGCTGCTGTTTGGTGAACGCAATATCAAGCATGACTTCCTCTGTCAGGACGAGCTGCAAGGCTGGCTGGCCAGCGGCGACCTGGCGTTGCTGGACCTGGCGTTTTCCCGCGACCAGGAGGAAAAAATCTACGTGCAGGATCGTCTGCGTGAATCGGCCGAGGTGCTGCGTAGATGGCTAAGCGACGGCGCGGCGATTTATGTGTGCGGGAGCTTGCAAGGGATGGCGGCTGGGGTGGACCAGGCGTTGGTGGACATACTTGGCAGTGAGGCGGTGGAACGTCTGATCGAGCAAGGTCGCTATCGCCGGGACGTCTACTGACTGGCAACTGTGGGAGCTGGCTTGCCTGCGATGACTGTAGTGAACTCACCACCGCTATCGCAGGCAAGCCAGCTCCCACAGTTTTTGATTGCGTTCCAAGTCAGGCTGGTTGGAGTTTTTGTTCAAAGACCGACACGCCATCCAGGTCCCGCAGAGTAACGGCCAACTCCGCCGTCTGCGCATCAATGTTCACCTCGCCAAAAAACTGAAACCCGGCAAACGGCGACGTGTTCTGCGCCGGCGGAGCCTTCTCGAACACCACCTCAGGCCCAAAGGTCTTATCCAACGGATTAGGCCCGAAACTCCCCGCATTCAACGGCCCGGCGACAAACTCCCAGAACGGCTCGAAATCCTGGAACGCCGCGCGATCCGGGTGATAGTGGTGCGCGGCGCAGTAGTGCACATCTGCCGTCAGCCACACGTGGTTGCGCACCTTCTGCGCCCTTAAAAAGCCCAGCAGTTCGGCAATTTCCAGCTCACGCCCTTGCGGTGCGCCTGGGTCATTATTGGCAATCGCTTCCCAACGCGGTACGCCAGGGCTCACTTCACCATCGGGTACACCCAGGCCAATCGGCATGTCAGCCGCGATGACTTTCCACTGCGCCTGCGAACCTTTGAGCTCACGCTTGAGCCAGTCCAATTGCTCGCGACCGAGGAAGGGTTTTTCACCGCCTAGGTTGTCATCGTTCGGTCCGCGATAGCTACGCATGTCCAGCACGAACACATCCAGCAGCGGACCATAACTGAGCTTGCGATAAATCCGCCCGCCGCTATCGGCGCTTTGCCGGCGCATGGGGGAGTACTCCAGCCAAGCCTGGCGCGCACGGCCCACCAAGGTGTTGATGTCCTTTGTCTGGTAACGCTCGTCCAGTTGCTTGCTCGGCGACCAGTTGTTCACCACTTCGTGGTCGTCCCATTGCCAGATCTGCGGCACTTCGGCGTTGAAGCGACGGACGTTTTCATCCATCAGGTTGTAGCGGTAATTGCCGCGATACTCATCCAGGGTTTCGGCAACCTTGCTCTTGGCTTCGGTGGTGATGTTGCGCCAGATGCGCCCGTTTTCGACCGTAAGCTGTGCCGGCACCGGACCGTCGGCGTAAATGGTGTCGCCGCTGTGGATAAAGAAATCCGGCAAGCGCAGGCGCATGGCTTCATAGATACGCATGCCGCCAATGTCCGGGTTGATGCCGAAGCCCTGGCCGACGGTGTCGCCGCTCCACACAAAACGGATATCGCGGCGCTGTTGCGGCACGCTGCGCAGGTGGCCGAACCAGGGTTCGCTGGCGATGCCGGTCTGAGCATCTTCGAAGTGCACGCGGTAGAAAATCGCCTGATCGGTGGGCAGCCCAGTGAGCTCGACGCGGGCGGTGAAGTCGGTGCGATTGTCGGCCAGGGGCGAGATGAACCGGCGCGGGTTGCTGAAGACGCTGCGGGTGTCCCACTCCACCACCATGCGGGCCGGGCGGTCGCTGCGGCTCCAGATCATGGCGCGATCACCGAGCAGGTCGCCGGACTGCACGCCGTCGGTGAGTTGCGGCCGGTCCTTGACCGAGGCGATCACCGCCGGGGCCAGGCCCGGCAATAACAGGCCGGCGCCGACGGCTTGCATCACGCGGCGGCGGCCAAGATCGAAGTGGCTCATGCTGGTGCCCTCTTGATTATCAAAAGGGCCACTTAAGCATGGGGTTATGACACCGGTGCGACAGTCAACTCAACAGCTTCCGGACGTTTGATCAGCGCATACACCAGGCCGGTCAGCAAGCTACCGGCAACAATCGCCAGCAGGTACAGCAGCGCATGGTTCATCGCATTCGGAATGACCAGCACCGCCAGTCCGCCATGGGGCGCCGCGAGTTTGCAACCAAAGTACATCGACAGTGCGCCAGCCAACGCGCCACCGGCGATACTGGCAGGGATCACGCGCAGCGGGTCTTTGGCCGCGAAGGGAATGGCGCCCTCGGAGATAAACACCATGCCGAGAATGATCGCCGCCTTGCCGGCCTCACGCTCCGTCTGGGCAAACTTGCGGCGTGCCAGGAAGGTAGCGATGCCCATGCCGATGGGCGGCACCATGCCCGCCGCCATCACCGCGGCTATCGGCGCGCCACTGTGCTCGGCAAGCATGCCGACGGAAAACGCATAGGCCGCCTTGTTGATCGGCCCACCGAGGTCGACGCACATCATGCCGCCCAGCAGCACACCCAGCAGCACGGCGTTGGTCGTGCCCATATTGTTGAGGAATCCCGTCAGGCTCACCAGCATGCGCGCCACCGGCGGCCCGACCAGATAGATCATCGCCAGGCCGGTGAACAGGCTCGCCAGCAATGGAATGATCAGGATCGGTTTGAGCGCATCCAGGCTTTGCGGCAATTTGACCGCGCGGGTGATCAGCTTGACGCAGTAACCGGCCAGGAAACCGGCGAATATCCCGCCAATGAAGCCTGCACCCAGGGTCGTCGCCAGCAACCCACCGATCATACCGGGGGCCAGAGCGGGACGATCGGCAATGGAGTAGGCGATGTAGCCTGCCAGCAGCGGCACCATCAACATGAAGGCCTGGTTACCCACTGTTTTCAACGCGGCAGCAAGGGTGCCTTGCTCTTCAAACGCCGTGATGCCGAACATATAGGACAAGGCAATCAACAACCCGCCCGCCACCACCATCGGCAACATGAACGACACACCGGTCAACAGGTGTTTGTACACGCCGGTCTTTTCTTGCTTGGCCACGGCACCGCTGGCCGCGCTTTCCACCGCACCTTCTACAAGGGCCTTGTTGAGGATGGCTTCGGGTTGCTTGAGGGCAATGCCGGTGCCGCAGCGGTAAATCTTTTTGCCGGCAAAGCGCTCGGTGGCGACTTCGATATCCGCCGCCAACAACACCACGTCGGCGTCGGCGATAGCCTGCGGGCTCAAGGGCGTGCGCGCACCGACCGAGCCTTGGGTCTCGACCTGCAAGTCGTAGCCCAGCCGCTTGGCCGTCTGCTGCAAGGCTTCGGCGGCCATAAAGGTGTGTGCCACGCCGGTTGGGCAAGCGGTGATGGCAACGATACGCGGTGCATTCTTGGCCGCCTGCTGCGTAGCAACGTACACCTGGGCTTCTTCGGCACCGCGGCGCAACACCGCGTCGACATCCGCCAGCGCCTGGGCCGGCGTGCTCTGGAACACGCGCTTGCCGACAAATCGCTGCATAGCCACCGGGGTGCTGCTGACCAGCAACACCCATTCGGCGTCGTCGATCGTGGCTTGGGACAACTGGCGTTCCGGGCGCTGCACATCCACCACTTCAACGCTGGTGCTCCAGCCCTGGCGCTGTGCGGCGGCGTCCAACAAGCGGGCGCACAGCACACTGGTGACCATGCCGTTCGGGCAGGCGGTAACAATGGCTAACTTCATCACAAACCCTCTTATTGTTCTGTCAGCGCGCGCACTTGGACGCCGCTTTCGAGGCGCGCCAACTGCGCGTGATCGCTGATGCCGAAACCGATCTGCGTCACCGCCATCGCGGCAATCGCCGTGGCTCGGCGCAAGGTTTGCTCCGGCGTATCACCCGTGAGCAGACCGTGGAGCATCCCGGCCAGTAGCGAGTCGCCGGCGCCGACGGTGCTGGCGACCGCGACCTTGGGCGGTGTGGCGTGCAGCGATGCGCCTGGGCTGTACCAGCTCACGCCGGCGGCACCGTCGGAAACCACCACGTGTTCCACACCTTGTTGATGCAATTGGCTGATGGCATCCGGGGCATTACCCAGTGCATCGGCCAGTTCTTCGGTATTGGGTTTGACCAGCCACGGCCCAGCTTTCAAACCGGCGCGCAGCGCTTCGCCGCTGGTGTCCAGGGCGACTTTCAAGCCCAGGCCCTTGATTTTCTCCAGCAAACCCTGGAACCACTGAGGGCTGATACCACGCGGCAAGCTGCCAGCCACCACCACCGCATCGAATTCAGGGCCGACGACGGCGATGAGTTTGAGCAGTGCGTTCTGCGCCTCTTCACTCACCAACGGCCCAGGCGCATTGATGTCGGTGACCCGGCCATCCTGCTCGGCAATCTTGATATTGCTGCGTGTTTCACCCGGCACGCGAATGAACGCATTGCCAAATCCACGGAGGGCAATCAGCGCGTCGAACGCCTGGGGGTTTTCTTCACCGAGAAACCCGCCCACGCTCACCTGATGGCCCAGATCGGCCAGCACCTGCGCCACATTCACACCCTTGCCGGCGGCATGGGTCAGCAGGGTTTCGCTGCGATTGACTTCACCCGGTTCCAGGCGCGCCAGGCGTACCGTCAGGTCCAACGCCGGGTTCAGCGTCAGGGTCAGAATCCTTGCCATCTACACGGCCTCCACTAGGGCTCGCACTTCGGCGGGCGAGCCCACCGCCAGTGCTTGTTGCGCCAGGCCCTGGGCCTCGCTCAGACTGAATTCGCGCACGCGCGCCTTCACTTCGGGAATGCTGCGAGCCGACACGCTCAGCTCATCAACGCCCAGGCCGATCAGCACCGGCACGGCCAACGGGTCCGCTGCCAGCTCGCCGCACACGCCGACCCATTTGCCATGGGCATGGGCGGCGCGCACGGTGATGTCGATCAGTTGCAGCACCGCCGGGTGCAGGCCATCGGCCTGGGCCGACAGGGTCGGGTGGCCACGGTCGATGGCCAGGGTGTACTGGGTCAGGTCGTTGGTGCCGACGCTGAAAAAGTCGACTTCCTTGGCCAAGACCGGCGCGAGCAATGCCGCCGACGGCACTTCGATCATGATGCCCAGTTGCAGGTCCGCCACCGGGATTTCCAGGCGCAGACGCTCGGTCATGTCGCGTGCGGCACGCCATTCGTCAACACTGCCGACCATGGGGAACATGATGCGCAGCGGGCGATTGTCCGCCGAACGCAGCAGCGCCCGCAGTTGCGCTTCCATGATCTGTGGGCGCTGCAAGGTGAGACGAATGCCGCGCACACCAAGGAATGGGTTTTCCTCTTGGGCGATCGGCCAGTACGGCAGCGGTTTGTCGCCGCCCACATCGAGGGTGCGCACCACCAGCGGACGACCGGCGAGGCCATCGAGAACGCGGCGGTATTCGGCTTCCTGGGTGGCCTCGTCCGGCGCTTGCGGGTGGGCCATGAAAATCAGTTCGGTGCGCAGCAAGCCAATGCCTTCGGCGCCCTGCTCCACCGCGCTGGCAACCCCGGCGCTTTCGCCGATGTTGGCGAACACTTCCACGGCATGCCCGTCGCGGGTCAGGGCCGGTTCATGGCGCTGCGCCGAGGCGGCTTGCAAGCGTTGTTCGCGGGTGTCGCGCTCGACCGTTGCGCGCTGCAGGGTAGCGGCGTCGGCGTCCACATGCAGGCGGCCGCGCTGGCCATCCAGCAACAACGGCGTACCGGCGGCCAGCAGCAACACCGTCGGACCGGCACCGACCAATGCCGGAATACCCAGCGCACGGGCGACAATGGCGCTGTGGGCCGTCGCGCCGCCACGGGCGGTAAGGATGCCGGCGACGCGCGCCGGGTCCAGTCGGGCCACATCGGACGGACCGACTTCGTCCATCACCAGAATGTAAGGTTCGCTCGGCTCCTGGGCGGTTTCGACGCCACACAGTTGCGCCAGCACGCGGCGACCGATGTCACGCAGGTCGGCGGCACGTTCGGCGAGCAAAGCATCCTGCAACGACTCCTGCTGCTTGGCGGCCGCCTCGATCACACTCATCCACGCCGCTTCAGCGCTTTCGCCTTGCTTGAGGCGGGTGTCGACTTCGTCGGTGAGTTCCGGGTCATCGAGCATTTCCTGGTGGGTGATGAAAATCTCGCGGATCGCCTTGGACGGGTTGCGTTCGATCAGGCCTTGGATATCACGACGCACATCACCCAAGGCGCTGTGCAGGCGCTGGCGCTCGATGGCCGAGGATTCGCCACGCAGTGGGTAATCGAAGACCTGCTGGACCTGGATGTGCGCTGGGCCGATGGCAATGCCCGGCGCGGCGGCGATGGCCTGGATCTGGCTGCCGGCCAAGGGTGCGCTGAGCACTGGCTCGACATCGACGACTTCAGGCTGGATATTCACCGTCGGCAGCGGCTCGACCTCTTCACCCAGGCCTTCTTCCACCGCCGCCAACAGCGCGGGCAACGCGTCGCCGGCAATGGTCGGCTCGGCGACAAACTCCAGCACCTGGCCGCGACGCGCACCGAGGCTCAGCAGTTTGCTCAGGCTTTTCACCGACACGGCGCCGACCGGGCCATCGACGATGCGCACACGGAGGTCGCCCTCAAAACTTTTCGCCAACTGCGCAAGGATCTTCGCCGGGCGCGCATGCAGGCCGTGGGCGTTGGCCAGGGTGATGCGCGCAGTGGGCCAATCTGGAGGCAACTCACCGCCGAGCACTTCAAGCACGGCGCGGCTGCTGGTGGCGCGGCCGAGTTCCTGGCCGCGACCTTCGATCAGCAAGGCACATAGGCGTTCGAGCAACGTCTGGTGGGCTTCGCCCAGGCTGGCCAGGCAGAACAGGCCGTTGAGCGGCTGACCGAGGTAACGCATGGGTTTGTCCGGGGTGACAAACGCCAGCCCAGGGCGCTTGACGGTCTGCTCGCTGTGCAACCACCACAGGCCATCGCCCAGGGGCAGCGCATCCACCTGCTGCAACACCGCGGCGAAACCATTGCTCACACAATCGGCCTGACGTAACAGGCGTGCGCCGCGCCATACCAGCTCTTCGAAATCGTCGGCGGACACGCTCAGGCTGATCATCTGCGCATCCAGCGCCAGTTCCTGCGGCGCACCTTGCAGCAGTTTCAACAGCGCTTCGGCGCTGCCGGCACGGCGCAGGGCCTGGCCCAGATCAGTTTCGCCGAGGGCGCGGGTGAGCAGTTGCAACAGGCGCAGGTGTTCGTCGGATTTGGCGGCGATGCCGATGGCCAGGTACACGATCTGGCCGTCGCCCCAGTCCACCCCTTCGGGGAACTGCAGCAGGCGCACACCGGTGGAGAACACCTGGTCACGGGTTTCGGGGGTGCCGTGGGGGATGGCGATACCTTGGCCAAGGAAGGTCGAGCCTTGGGCTTCACGGGCTTGCAAACCGCTGAGGTAACCCTCGGCGACCAGGCCGTCGGCCACCAGTTTTTCAGCGAGCAGGTGCAAGGCAGCAGATTTGTCCACGGCCACCTGGCCCATGGAAATCTGCTCTACAGTGAGCTCAAGCATGCCGTTCTCCTAGTTAGTGCGCTGGCGCACTAGGTATTGTTTTAAACAAACAGTGTAAAGGGTGTTCAAGAAATACTGACTGAGCAGTCAATTGGCAGTAGCCACTCCGTCGCGAACGTCGTAAAAATACGCTGGCTGAAACGTTTAATCTAGATCTTATGGAAGACTACGCGTTAATTGCGCATCCTTGAAGAACCACTCGGCGCTTGAGCCAGGACATTGGTCGTGTACAGGAATCGGTTACGATTGGAGAAAATGTCGGGGCAAGCTCCAGAAAACAAGGAAATCCCGGTTTGAAACTCAGTGATATCGCGCGTCTTGCCGGTGTGTCCGTGACCACCGCCAGCTACGTCATCAATGGCAAGGCTGAACAGCAACGCATCAGCAGTGCCACCGTCGAACGGGTGCGTGCCGTGGTCGAAGCCCATGGCTTTACCCCCAACCCCCAGGCCGCCGGGCTGCGCAGTCGGCACACGCGCACCTTGGGCTTTATCCTGCCCGACCTGGAAAACCCCAGCTATGCGCGCATCGCCAAGCTCCTGGAGCAAGGCGCACGGGCACGCGGTTATCAACTGCTGATCGCCAGCTCCGACGATGACGCCGACAGCGAACGCCAACTGCTGCAACTGTTCCGCGCCCGTCGTTGTGATGCGTTGTTTGTCGCCAGTTGCTTACCGGCCAGCGATGACAGTTACCGCGAGTTGCAGGCCAAGGGGCTGCCAGTGATCGCTATCGACCGGGTGATGGGCGCAGATCATTTCTGCTCGGTGGTCAGCGACGACCGCCAGGCGTGCCAGCAATTGACCAGCAGCCTGTTGCAACCCCTGCCCAAGCAGATCGTGCTGATCGGCGCTCGGCCCGAGCTAAGCATCAGCCAGGAACGTGCCGCCGGTTTCCGCGAGGCGCTGCACGGGTTCACCGGCGAAGTGATCGTCGAACACGGCGAAGCCTTCAGTCGCGACTGTGGCCGACAGTTGATGGAGCAACTTCTGCAGCAACTGGGGCATTTGCCTGACGCACTGGTGACTACGTCCTACGTGCTGCTGCAAGGCGTGTTCGACGCACTGCATGATTTCCCGCTCAAGTCACGGCCGCTGCGCTTGGGCACCTTTGGCGATACCCAGTTGCTGGATTTCCTGCCGCTGCCGGTCAACGCCATGGCCCAGCAACATCAACTGATCGCCGAGACCGCGCTGCGCCTGGCCCTGGCCGCGGTAGAAGACGAACAGTACCAACCCGGCGTGCATGCCATCGGCCGGACGTTCAAGCAACGCATTCGCGAGGCTTGAGCGTGGAGCTGATCGACACCCACACCCATTTGGACTTCCCGGATTTCGACAGCGATCGCCGGGAAGTCCTCGCCCACAGCCGAGCCTTGGGCGTGCAACGCATGGTGGTGTTGGGGGTGTATCAGCAGAATTGGCAGCGGTTATGGGATCTGGTGCAAGCGGATGAAGGCTTGTTCGCTGCCTTTGGCCTGCATCCGGTGTACCTCGATGACCATCGCCCCGCCGACCTGACGGAACTGGGCGACTGGCTGACTCGCCTGCACGGCCACCGGCAACTGTGCGCCGTGGGCGAAATCGGCCTGGATTACTTCCTCGAACAACTGGACCGCGAACGCCAGCAGAGCCTGTTTGAAGCGCAGCTGAAACTGGCGGTGGACTTCCAATTGCCGGCGTTGCTGCACGTGCGTCGCAGCCACGCCGCCGCCATCGCGACCCTCAAGCGCATTCGCCTGCCCCGTGGCGGCATCATCCATGCGTTCGCCGGTAGCCGCGAAGAAGCCCGTGAATACATCAAGCTCGGCTTCAAACTGGGATTGGGCGGCGCCGCCACCTGGCCTCAGGCCTTGCGCATGCACAAGGTGATCGCCCACCTGCCGTTGGATGCGGTAGTGCTGGAAACCGACTCACCGGATATGGCGCCCGCCATGTATCCCGGCCAACGCAACAGCCCCGAACACCTGCCGGCTATCTGCACAGCGCTTGCCGAACTGATGGATACCAGCCCTCTATTGCTGGCTGAGGCGAGCACACGCAATGCGTGCGAGCTGTTCAATTGGTAGCGCGGGCGTGACCAACTGCAGATTCAACGTCATGCGCTGGCGGTAACGTGTGTATCGCAACACCAGGAAATGCACGAGCAACACCACCAGCGAGATGTTGAATTGGCCGATCACACTCATCAGCCCCACCCACTCTGCCACCAGTGCCACGATCATTACCGTGCAGGTCAACACCACCATGCTCGGAGGCACCAGTGCCCAATGATCCAGAGACCTGAATTGACGCAACTGGCGAGGGCAGTTCAACTGCAAGATCCACTGACAGTAAGGACAATCGAACGGTTCTTCGATGGCGATGGCATTCAGTTGCCAAGGCTTGAGATTAAAAGTGATATCACAGTGAGCGCAGTGCCCCTTGATGCCGATTACAGCGTTCATCGCTGTGCCTCCTTAGGACATTAAATCGAATGAAACAATTTTCACTCATTCAAACCCCCTGAAAAGAGACGCAGCGATATCAGGACAAGCACCACGCCAGCAAACGACAAATCCTACATTCCGAACTCACACACGAAACGCACCGATCAACTGTTTCAGCTCAATCACCTGCAGCGACAACTGTCGACTCGCCGCTTCGGTCTGATGCGCGCCTTCGGCGGCATGCTCACCAGCTCGATTGATTGCAACGATGTTCTGGTCGATATCGTGGGCGACGGCGGTTTGTTGCTCCACCGCGGCGGCAATCTGCTGATTCTGAGCGACGATCATCCCAACGGCACCGAGGATATTTTCCAGGGCTTGCTGGACTTTTTCCGACTGTTCCACGGTGCCACTGGCCATTTCATGGCTGCTGCCCATGGCCTTCACGGCCGCCGCTACGCCGCTGTGCAAGCGGCTGATCATCTGTTCGATTTCTTCGGTGGAATGCTGGGTGCGTCGCGCCAGGGTGCGCACCTCATCGGCCACCACCGCAAACCCACGCCCTTGCTCGCCGGCGCGCGCGGCTTCGATGGCTGCGTTAAGGGCCAGCAGGTTGGTTTGCTCGGCAATGCTTTTGATCACTTCCAGCACGCTGCTGATGGACTGGCTGTCGGTGGCCAGTTGGTTGATCACCCGCACCGACTGATCGATTTCCGTGGCGAGCCGCGCAATGCTGCCCTGCTGAGACTGCACCAGGCCACGGCCGCTGACGGTTTCGGCGTTCACGCTGTGGGCACTGCTGACCGCCGCTGCCGCGCTTCGCGCGACCTCCTGGGCGGTGGACGACATCTGGTTCATCGCGGTCGCGACCTGCTCGATCTGCGTACGTTGCCCGGAAACCGCCTGATTGCTCCGGGCCGAGACCGTCTCCACCTGCCCGGCCTGCAACTCGACCTGGCTGACGGTGTGTCCGACGCGCTCGATCAAGTCATGGATCTTCGCCACGGTGCCGTTGAACACCTGGCCCAGGTCACCCAGCTCATCGCGGCTATGCGCAACAAAGGTGACGGTCATGTCACCGGCCGCGACCTTATCCATCATCGCGCCCAGACGGCTTAACGTGGTACGCGTTGAGGCGTAGAAGCCTGCATACAAGTAGAAAATCAACAGGAACACCGCGCTCAGGGCCACGACCAACACCACCATGTGCGTGCGGTTCTGTGCCAGGCGTTGTTCCAACTGCTGTCCGAGAAAGGTCAGCGTGGCGTCATCCAACTGGTAGGTCTGGGCCATCAACCGGCTGACCCCGTCGTAGAAATCCTGCCAGGGCGCGTCGAGGGTTTCGGCCATCACCACCTGTTCTTCGAATAACTCGCTGCCTTGCTTGAGGCTGGCGTTGCTGGTGTTGGCCAGGCTGTCGAGGGCCGCATGCGCGGCTTTGCTGGCGCCCAAGGCATCCTGCAACTTCAGGCCATATTCGGCCTGGAGTTTTTCCAATTGCTGCAACAGTTCGTCAAAGCGTGTGCTGGACGACGAATTGAGAAAGCCTTGGCCCAGAGAATAAGCGCCCATTGCCCGGCCTTCGCCCAATGTCTGGGTGACCTGCGGGGTCACGCTGGTGATCAGCTCACTAAGTTGGCGCAGATCGCTTTGCGAATCGCGGCTTAAGCCGGATTGGCTGGCGATGATCTGGCTGAGCATCTGAGCCTTGTTGAGCAATTTGCCGATCAGCGCACTTTTGCTCAGCAGCGACGTTTCCTGCTGCTGGGCCTTGAAGGCGGCGATCAACTCGTCGCGCTTGGCGTCAAACGCGGCAATCTGCTCGGGCTCGGTCGTCATGGCGTTGAGGCTTTGCAGGCGACTCAACACGCTTTGTTCCAACGCGCTGATCTTGCCCTCAAGGTCGCCCGCCTTACCGGACTGGCCTAGCGTGGCGTTGATCTGCACCTGGTTGTTGAGGGTTTCCAGATCACGGCGCAGGGCCAGGCTGCTCCCAAGCAAGTCGAGGCTTTGCAGCTCCACGCGTGTTCCCTGGAATTCACGCCACGAATCACGCACCAGGTAATAGTTGGTCGCCAGCATCGGCAGCAGGAACAACACGCTGATCAAGCTGAACTTCATGCCGAAGCTCAGGCGATTCATCAGCGCGACGGCGGGATAGAGCAAGCTCTTCACAGGTGAACTCCCTTTCTTTTATTTTTATTGAGGCGCAGGGCGGCAGTTAGCCAGCATCTGTATAGCTCAATTTGAAAGGGAGTTTTGTAACTTAAGGTTAATGAGTTGAGGCGTTAGGGCAGCACCGTCCAGATCGCAAACCCGGCATACCACAGCACCGCTGCGCGCAGCAGCAGTTCCCACAGCCGGTCCAGGCTGTTGATACCATCGGGACCGACCGCCGGTGGTGGGATTTCGGCAGCGACCAGGCCGACTTTCTCCACTAGTTGGGCAGCGCTGATGTCCCAACTCAGCAGTTCGTGCAGCATCACACGGCCAACCGCGACGAAGTTGCCCACCAGGGCAAAACTGGCCGCTAGCAGACGCACCGGCAGCCAGTCAAATGCGTGGCGCAGTTGCCCGGCCCGCTCAGCCACCAAAGGGTTCTTGCTGTGTTCACTGGCCAGTGCGAGCAGGCGATAAGCCAGCGCGGCAACCGGGCCCAACAGGAAGTACCAGAAAATCACCGCGAAAAAGCTCTGGTAGGCCTGCCACAACAGATGGCCCTGGACGCGTTCGAGCAGTTGTTCGCCACTGTCGGCGCTCAGGTTCAGGTCACGCTCGGCCACATGCTCGGCGGCTTGCAGATCGCCACGTCGCCAGGCATCGCGGAAGGGGCCGAGTCCGGCGAGCAGATCACCACGGCCCAGGCTGTAGATCACCACCAGCAGGTGCACCGGCAGTGCCAACAGCCCGTAAGCCACCGGCTCCAACACCAGCAGCAGCAACGCCAACAATGCCACCGGCAACAACACCAGCAATGCCAGGATCAGCCAGGGCTGCTTGCCCATGCGCGGGCTCGATTCCAGCTTGGCCAGTTCACGCAGCCAACCGCCATCACGCTGCAACCGCTGGCGCAGGGCCGAGAACTTCTCGATCCATACGGCCAACACCAACACCAGGAAACTCATCGTGCGTGTCCTCCATCCTGCAGGGCGCTGCGAAAGCGCGTCCAATCAAAAGCCGGGCCGGGATCGGTCTTGCGACCCGGAGCGATATCGCTGTGACCACAAATACGCTGGGGCGTAATGCCGGGGTAAGCCGCCAGCAACTGGCGGGTCAGATTGGTCAATGACACATATTGAGCGTCAGTGAACGGCTGGTCATCCGTCCCTTCAAGCTCCACCCCCAGGGAAAAGTCATTGCAGGTTTCCCGACCCTCGAATTGCGAGATCCCGGCATGCCAGGCCCGGTCGAGACAGGACACAAACTGCGTCACCGCACCATCCCGCTCAATCAGAAAATGCGCAGACACCCGTAGGTCGGCGATCCCTGCAAAGTAGGGATGTTCCGTGACATCCAGGCGGTTCTGGAAGAATTCCTGCACTTTGCCGGTGGCGAACTGCGCCGGTGGCAGGCTGATGTTATGCACCACCAACAGTGAGATCTCGCCGGCGGGGCGCTCGTTGAAGTTGGGCGAAGGGCAATGACGGATGCCCTCGCACCAACCGCTGATGGGGTCCAACTGCATACCGGTTCCTTGAACGAGACAACGTATGACCAGTATGCCGCGTTCGACCCTCCGGTTGCGATCACTTGCCGCGATTGAGTTGACGCAACTTGCCCACCACGGCGGTCAACGCTCGCTCGAACAACGGGCCGTCCTCCAGGGTATGCAGCGCCCCACCCTTGAACGCCAACGCCAGTTGGCCCGCGCTTTTCTCCAACACCTTGAGTCCTGTGCGACTGGTGAAGATATAGGTGTCGGCCTGCGGCATGATCGCCGTCAGCCGGCAGCGCAGCGTAGTGGCTTCGTCTTCCTCGAATACCACCCAGCTACCCACCTTGAGTTGTCGCGCTTTCAGCAGGTCGGGGTCGTTGTCCGGCAGGCCGTGGACCGGATCGATTGACGCCGAGGTCAACACAAAGGGTTCAAGCACTTCGATCCACTCGTCGACACCCTCAGCTGCCTGGACATGCAGGGCCTGCAAACGCACGAAGAATTCGCGGGTGCTGAAGGGGTCGAACGCGGCACTGGTCAATCCGTCACGCAAGGCCTTGAGCAAGCCCGGCAGTTGCTCCAGCAAATGACGCCCGGCTTCGGTGTCTTGTTGCAGGCCGACGCTCCAGACCAGTTCGTCCATGGTGCGCAGCCCCGCCTGCCACTGCACCGACTGCTCGCCATGCTTGAGGCTGGCCAGCAACAGTACCTGGCTCCAGGCCTGCTGCAGGAACTGTACGACCGGACGCGGCAGGGTCTTGCCCAACAACCGCTTGTTCAGCACATCGGCCACGCGCTGGCGGGCCGCTTCAGTGCGCACGCGCCCGGCTTCGGCATCGCGGGTGTGTTGTTCAAGCAAGTCGCTGCGCCGCCGCTCATCCGCGGTAAACGCACTGAACTCAGCGAGTAACTGGGAAAAAATCGTCGGGTCTTCGACAAACTCGTTAAGCAAGCGCTGCACCACCTGTTCAATGCGCAGGTACAGATGGTCGCGCTGGCCGCCGCCCATGCCAGCCGCCGCAATTTCATTGAGCAGGCGCCGCGCCGGGTGGCTGGTGCGACTGAAGAGGCTCTTGTCCAGCACCGCCACTTTCAGCATCGGAATCTGCAGGCGACCGATCAAGGCCTTGAAGGCATCGGGCACAGCGCGGTCGTTGAGGATGAACTCAAACAGCAGCGCGATCAGGTTGATCACATCTTCGTCCGCATCCTCCACCACACGCGATTTACCACTCTTGACGCTGACGCGAGTGAGCAACTGCTCAAGCTGGTTGCGCAGGTCAAAATCATCCTCGACCTCAGGCTCCGGCACGTACTGCTGCAAATGGGAGAGCAAGCGCAGCAGGTCACGGGTGGCAATAGGCAAGGTTTCGGCGCTGGCTTCAAGCGTCGGCGCCACGCTACCGCGGACCGCGGTGAGCAACGGCTGGAGCGCGGCGAAGGCTTCCTGGCCATTTTCGTCGACAGGCGGCAAGGTTTCCTCGCGCGCAAGTTCACGGGACTCAGGCGCCTCGATCCGACGAGACGGTACGGCCTTCAGCTCAGGCAAAACACCCGTCGCGACCAGCAATTGATTGGCTTCACCGTACAGTTGGTCGGCGTCACTGAGCACGTACTTTTCAAACAACTTGAGCATGATCAGTTTGACGCGAATCTCCACGCCCAGGCTGCGCCCCGCCCGCAGGAAGAACTCACACAGCAGTGCAGGCCCCAGTGGGTTTTCACAATCATCCAGGCGATTGCCGAGCAACGCGCTCAAGCGCGCCGTGAGTTGCGCCAAGGCCAAGCCATCACGGTGCCGCACCCGACCCAGCATGGCTTCAAGCGCAACGGCTTTTTCCAGGTCATCCTTGGATGAACCTGGTGCTGCGTCGTAGGAAACCACCGGCACCAACTGCAATTCCCCTCGCCCTGCCTGACCCAGGCTGGCGAAGGCTTCAAACAGGCGCTCCATGAACACACGCTCGAAATTCTTGCGCTTGAGGCGCAGGTCGCGCATGGCCTCGAAGAAAATATGGTGATCCAGGTTGTTACGCGCCTTGTCGGCCATTTCGAACAAGGTGTCGTCGGCGTTATCGAACAAGTCCTGCAGCCCTTGCTGCAACTGTTGCGCCGCCTTGTCGCGGACCTGCAGTAACACCACCGGCAGTCGGGCGAGCGGCGATGGCGTGGCGGGCGCCTTGTTGAAGGGCACCACCTTTCCGTCATTGTGCATCCTGGCCTCCTGAAACGGCGGTATTGGTCTGAACGTCAAAGCTATGACGCCAATTGCAAGGCGCGAGATTATCTTGCAAATGAGGGGGGTTGCGCCAGCAAACTCTGCCTTTGCGCGGTAAATGAGTGGTGAGCCTGGGTTCGAACGCGCACTGCCCCTATAATCGGGGCACTTTGTCTGTGGAGCCTGTTATGCCGAATCTCCGTCTTGCCGACCTCACCGCCGAAATCGAAGCCAACGTGCGCCGCGCACTGCTGGAAGACATCGGCAGCGGCGACATTACTGCGCAATTGATACCGGCCGAACGGCTGGCCACGGCCACCATCATTACCCGTGACACGGCTGTTATCGCCGGTACGGCCTGGGTGGATGCGGTGTTCCGCCAGTTGGACCCACGGGTCGCGGTGCATTGGCAGGTGGCCGACGGTGAACGCGTCAGCCCCAACCAAGTGCTGTTCCACCTTGAAGGCCCCGCACGCTCGCTGCTGAGCGGCGAACGCTGTGCGTTGAATTTCCTGCAACTGCTGTCCGGGGTCGCTACTCGCGCGCAATTCCTGGCGGATTTTGTCGCCAGTACCCAGGTCAAGCTGCTGGACACCCGCAAAACCTTGCCGGGGCTGCGCCTGGCGCAGAAGTACGCCGTGACCTGCGGCGGATGCCACAACCACCGTATCGGTTTGTATGACGCGTTCCTGATCAAGGAAAACCATATCGCTGCCTGTGGCGGCATTGCTCAGGCGATCACCGCCGCCCACAAGATCGCGCCCGGCAAGCCGGTGGAAATCGAAGTGGAAAGCCTGGATGAACTGCGCGAAGCCCTGGCGGCGGGCGCGGACATCATCATGCTCGATGAGCTGAGCCTGGACGATATGCGTGAAGCCGTGCGCCTGAACGGCGGCAAGGCGAAGCTGGAGGCCAGCGGCGGGATCAATGAAAGCACCCTGCTGCCCATCGCTGAGACCGGGGTGGATTACATCTCGATTGGTGCGATGACCAAGGATGTGAAGGCGGTGGATCTGTCGATGCGCCTGAGCATCTAAACCGTTGCAAGCAGTAGTGAGCGGGCTTGCCCCGCGCTGGGTGGCGTAGCCGCCCCAATAAAACCACAGCGTTATATCAATTAGAACGCGGCGGTAGATTTTTGGGC
The DNA here is from genome assembly GCF_037479595.1 of Pseudomonas sp. MYb541. Taxonomy (NCBI): domain Bacteria; kingdom Pseudomonadati; phylum Pseudomonadota; class Gammaproteobacteria; order Pseudomonadales; family Pseudomonadaceae; genus Pseudomonas; species Pseudomonas sp. MYb541. The sequence continues at coordinate 62,457 of NZ_JBBGYS010000024.1, forward strand.
GGCTACGCCACCCAGCGCGTTGCAAGCCCGCTCACTACAAACTTCAGACGACCAGGTCGTTCATCTCGCAATACTCTTCCCATTCGACACCCAGCACCTCGGCCGCCTCTTTGTGCAAGGCCAGCCGTGCCGCTTCGAACTCTTCCGGGGTCGAGGTGTACTTGAGGGTCAGCTCCCAAGGTTGGAGGCTCTGGCTCTCGGCCTCGTCCTCGAATGCCCACTGGATCTGGTCGCGCTGATCATCGGCGCTCAGGTCCTTGATCTCTTCTTTAAGCTGCGGCGTGTCCTCAAGGTACTTCTTGAGTGCTTCTTCGTGCCGAGCTTCCTGGGTCATTTCAGTCGTGGTCATGTCGTTCTCTTAGATCGAGGAATGGGGATGCATCTGGGTCATCAAGGTTGCGCAGATACAAAAGAGCGGGCGCAAATGCCAGCTCGTCTGGCCTTCAGAACCATTCTGGGATCAACGGAAAACAGTGCTGCCGATGTTGCCTTTTTGCCCGAGACAGGAATCGAACCTGCGACCTTCGCGTTACGAGTGCGCTGCTCTACCGGCTGAGCTACACGGGCGGTGGGCTAAAGCTAGCACCGCATCGGGAGTCCGGCAACTTGCCGCCGTCAGCGGGCAATCACGCCTTGAGCCCAAAAGCGTGGTTGCAGCATGTTGTCATGGCTGCTCAGGTACTGCTGCTGGGCTCGCGCGATGTGAGGGACGTCACGCACGGCGATAACGATCAACAGACCAACGGCCAGCAGCCCCAGGGTTTTCCAAGCGCCCCAGGCCAATGGCAGTTGGCCGGTTTGCGGGGTTCGCCAGACATGCAGCGCCATCAACCAGCCCACCACCAACGCCAGCCAGACCTGGGAGTTGGGCATCACGATCACGCCGTCGACCATGGACTGCACTAATGCACCGACCAACGCCGCAAACAGACAGAGCCGCAGCAGGTCTGCCCACTCGGTGCTCAGTGCGCGCTCACGCAATACACCGAGCGTGGCCCAACCTGCGCGCCATGCCAACACGGCGACGCACAACGCGGATGGCACACCCCACTCACTGGCCCATTGCAAAATGGCCTGATGAGGGTGAGCGGCGATACTGTTGGCGATATCGGCGAACTGCATTGGCCCGAACCCCAGCAAAGGCCGTTCGACGAGCATATGCCAGGCCTGCCACCAAATCGGACCACGTCCCGACAACGTGGTTGTGAGGCGATCGCTGGCGGCATTGGCGATTTCGATCCCCAGGTAATCCGCCAACACCTTGAACACCAGCCAATACAACAACAGTCCCCCCAGCATTGCGGCCAATTGCCAACCCAGCCAGCGCCGGCCCCATGGTCCTAGCACCGCCAGCACCACACTGGCCGCCCCCATGCCAAGCCAGGTGCCACGCGTGCCGCCCCCCACTGCAATCAGCCACCACGCGCACAGCAGCGCAAACACCGCGGCCTTGAGTGGGCGAGAAAGCGTGGGGATCAACAAAGGGAGCGCCAGCAGCGGCAAGGTAAGTGTCTGGAACTGGCCGTAGAAACGCTTGTTGGAAAAGCCAGACAGCAACAAGTCAGGATCCAGCGTCCGCTCCGCATTGATGAACGCCAGAGCACCGACGTAGGTGTATTGAATCGACTTGATCAGGCACAGCAGCACCACGAACACAATCAAGGCGCGATCCAAAGACTGACCGCCCTGACGCCGCGCCAAGGCAAATGCTACGGCAATCGCGCCGCAGCTGATGAACAATGCCACTTCGACAAGTGCCCACAGCGGCTGGTGAGCTCGCATTGACGACACCAGCCCCAACCCGATGATGAGCATCAGGCCCAAGGCTGTGGGCCGGTCAACCAGCCGTTCAACGCGGGCGACCGACAGCCCATAAAGCACCGCGCAAGCCCCGATGGCAATCTGCATCACCCGCTGCAGATCATGCCCACTGAAGGGAGCACAGATCCCGACAACCAGCAGGCACACCACCGCCACCAGAAAAATACTGCCACGCTGCTCTAGGGATAACACCATCGGCCACCTCAACTTCCCTGTGGAGGGTTTAGCAGTTAAGCGCCGTCGGCGCCGCAGCCTTTGGCGACATATTTTGCGTCAGCGGTGGTGGTGCATTTCCAACCGGTGGTGGCATCGCGCGTCAGGCTGATGGTCTTGCCCAGCACCGGTGCCGGCGCATCAATTAGTTCGCAACTGATCGAGCCTGCGCCCGTGGCAACGTCCCCAGCCACGCCAATCTTGCAGTTGGCTGTCGGGCTGGTGCCGCCGATCAATGCCAGCGTAGGAACCGTGCCCTGGTTGAGGGTGTCTTCATACCCTGGCTTCAACGCGGTGATTTCAGCCAGGCCGGCGGTGAATTTGGCCTTGGCCTGGTGGGTGGTGTACATGGGCAGGCCGATGGTGGCCAAAATGCCGATGATTGCCACGACGATCAACAACTCGATCAGGGTAAAACCTTTTTGACGTATCACATTCACTCTCCAGGATAGAACTCATGACAAGGCGCGTCCTGCGCCCCGTGTTGTGCAGCGGCGCCAGTGTACTCATGCGCAGCCGCTCAATCGCGTACAAGTCGCACATTCTGACATTTTATCCTGCTGCACCTGCCAGCCCGAATCCGTCACCTGACTAAGCTATAAATCTTCGACGACCTCTGTGCGGAACGGTGACATGGACGACGCTTTAACGCTGTACGCCTGGGAAGGCATCAATCGCAAAGGACGCAGGGTGTGCGGGCAAACCACGGGGCACAATCTTGCCTGGGTCAGGGCCCAGTTGCGCCAACAGGGCATCAGCCCAGGGCATGTGCGCAAGAAATCCTCCGTTCTACGGGGACTCACACCGCCGATCAAATCGACGGATATCACCCTGCTCACTCGCCAACTGGCGACGCTGCTGAAGGCCGGGATTCCCCTGCTGCAAGCCTTCGACATCATCGGCGAAGGCTTCGACAACCGCGCTGTGCGTGAGCTGGTGCAAGGACTGAAACAAGCGATTGCCTCCGGCTCCAGCCTGTCCGACGCCTTGCGCAAAAAGCCGCGCTGCTTCGATGAGCTGTTTTGCAACCTGGTGGCCGCCGGCGAACAGGCCGGTGCACTGGAAACCCTGCTGGAGCGCGTGGCGATTCATCGGGAAAAGAGTGAGCAGTTAAGGGCCAGGATCAAAAAAGCCATGACCTATCCGATCGCGGTGCTGGCGGTGGCCTGTCTTGTCACTGGCGTTTTGTTGATCCACGTTGTGCCGCAATTCCAGAATCTGTTTGCCGGCGTCGACGGCACGCTGCCCGGCTTTACCTTGCAGGTGATCGCCCTGTCCGAGTTCATGCAGAAGGCCTGGTGGGGCGTAGCGCTTGGCGTTCTCGCGGGAGGCGTGGGATTGCGCCACGCCTATCGCGCCGTCCCTGCTTTTCGACGCTGGCTGGACGCCGGTTTGTTGAAAACTCCACTCGCAGGCAAACTGCTGAAAAAATCGGCCGTGGCCCGCTACGCACGCACACTGTCCACGACCTTCGCAGCGGGTGTTCCATTGGCTCAGGCATTGGACTCAGTGGCCGGCGCCGTCGGTTCAGGGCCGTTCAAACAGGCAATCGAGCATATGCGACAGGACGTATCCACCGGCATGGCATTAAATCAATCCATGGTCGCCAGCGGTCTGTTTCCTCGTATGGCAATCCAGATGACTGCCATCGGCGAGGAGTCAGGCACACTGGACCGCATGCTGGAAAAGGTCGCCAACCATTACGAGGCCGACGTGGACAACCTGGTCGACAACCTCACCAGCCTGATGGAGCCGCTGATCATGGTGATCCTGGGAAGCATTGTCGGTGCGCTGGTAATCGCCATGTACTTGCCGGTCTTCCAGCTGGGGAGCGCGTTTTGAGCCTGTTACTGGCTGCGCATCCGTGGGCTTTTGTCGTGATGGCGGGTGTACTGGGGCTGATCGTCGGCAGTTTCCTTAACGTGCTGGTATGGCGCCTGCCAAAAATGCTCGAACGGGAATGGCGCGCCCAGGCCCATGAAGTGCTCGGTCTACCCGCCGATCCCGCTGGGCCGACCTACAACCTGATGCACCCCAATTCCTGCTGCCCGCACTGCAACCATCCGATACGTCCGTGGGAAAATATCCCACTGCTCAGCTACCTGTTCCTGCGAGGTCGCTGTGCCCATTGCCAAGGTGCCATCAGTGCCCGCTATCCGCTTACTGAACTGGCGTGTGGACTGATCTCGGCCTGGGTCGCCTGGCATTTCGGCTTTGGCTGGCAGGCGGGCGCAGTGCTGGTGCTGAGCTGGGGTTTATTGGCGATGAGCCTGATCGATGCCGACCATCAACTGTTGCCGGATGTGCTGGTGATGCCACTGCTGTGGCTGGGGCTGATCGTCAACGGGTTCGGCCTGCTGACGACATTGCCCGACGCCCTGTGGGGCGCGGTGTTCGGGTACATGAGCCTGTGGAGCGTGTTCTGGTTGTTCAAGCTGGCTACCGGCAAGGACGGTATGGGCCACGGCGACTTCAAGTTACTCGCACTGCTCGGTGCCTGGGGCGGCTGGCAGATCCTGCCGATGACGCTGTTGATGTCGTCGTTGGTCGGCGTGTTCGTCGGCTTGATCCTGATGCGCCTGCGCAAGGCCCAGGCGTCGGCACCGATGCCGTTTGGTCCGTATCTGGCAATTGCCGGCTGGATTGCATTGCTCTGGGGTGGTCAAATAACCGACTTCTATTTGCAGTCTGTCGGTTTCAGATGACCACCTCTGTTGCAACACCCTGGATTCTCGGCCTCACCGGCGGCATCGGCAGCGGCAAAAGCGCGGCGGCGCAGCACTTTATCGACCTGGGTATCGATTTGGTGGACGCCGATCACGCCGCCCGCTGGGTGGTCGAGCCTGGCCGCCCGGCATTGGCGCGCATCGCTGAGCACTTTGGTGCCGGCGTGCTGCAACCTGACGGCCAGCTGGATCGCGCCGCCTTGCGCACGCTGATCTTTGAAGTCCCCGAAGAGCGCCGCTGGCTCGAAGCCCTGCTGCATCCGTTGATCGCTGAAGAAATTCGCAGCCACCTGGCACGGGCAACGTCGCCTTATGCGATTCTGGTGTCGCCACTGCTGATCGAGTCGGGCCAGTACAGCATGACCCAGCGCATCCTGGTGATCGACGTGCCGCAATCGCTGCAGATTCAGCGTACCCTGCAGCGCGACGGCATCAACGAACAGCAGGTGCAGGCGATTCTCAAGGCGCAGTCCAGCCGTGAAGACCGCCTGAAACATGCCGATGACGTACTGGCCAATGACCAGGACCTTGCCTGGCTGCACAGCGAGGTCGAGCGACTGCACCACTTTTACCTTACTTTGCGTGGAGGCCGATCATGAGCCAACCCTTGACCGTCGACTGCCCAACCTGCGGCGCACCCGTGGAATGGAAAGCGACCAACCTCAACCGGCCGTTCTGCTCGGACCGCTGCAAACTCATTGACCTGGGCGCCTGGGCCGCTGAGGAACACAAGATCCCCGTGGCCCCGGATGCCGAAGACGAGCTGTTTTCCGAAGACCTGCCGCCACGCCACTAAGGGCGCATAAAGGCGTATTCCTGCTGGTCGTCGAGGTTCTCTGCAAGGTATTGCAGCTCGTCGGCCAGGTCTTCGAAACTGCGCACTCCCTTGCTCTGCTGCACCACTGCGCTGAGCATGGCGCGCAGGGTCAGGCCTGGGTCAAAACCGATTTCCTGTGCCGCATCCTGGCTTCTGCGCAACTCCTGCCGCGCCCACTCGTACACACTCATGTTTCATGCTCCTGAAAAATTCTGCAAAGCATGGGCCTGGCTGCGTGCGCTGGATTTGATCTGGGTCAACGCTGCGAATCGTCATCCTTCCAAGGTGCCGAGAGGTAGCGCGTGCGATTGAAGGTCTCCAGCCATTCCGGGCAAAACACCACCAAGGCGCTGATGACCATGCCGTTGATAAAGGCTTCGGGGAAAATGATCAGCCACAGGTAGCCGATGAAATCTTCCAGCCATTCCGGCATGGCGAAACGACCGTCGAACCAGAGCAGCCCAAGCCCGAACAGCAGGCAAAGCAGCGCCGACAGAGCAGCTGCGAAAAAACCGGAACAGAAGATATACACAAAGGGATTGCGCGGTTGCGCTCGCTCCACCAGCAACGCGCAGGCCTCGGTGACCAGCACCGGCAGCCCGATCAGCAACAGGCCGTTGATGCCAAGGGCGGCCAAGTCCTGGCGACCCAACACCATCAAGCCCACCTGGGCGGCAAAGCCGCCGACGATGGCGAGGGGCCAATCCAGCAGCAGGGTCACGGCGGTCATGCCAATGAAGTGGTAGGACACGCCGGTATCAAAATCCCGCCGCACCAGCCACAGCATGAACAACGCGAAGACGGTGCCGAACAGCAAATGTTGGCGTCGACGGTCGGCAAACAATTCGACCCAAGGTGACCGTATGACCGCCCATAGCACGACGGGCGCATATAACAGCCAGCCGACGCCCAGGGTCGTCGGAGCCAGCATCGCGGCACTGATCACGGCAGCACGCTCCATGTTGGAAAATCAGTCGGATTGTCAGTCTACACCGACGTTTTATAGCGGGACTTCCTGCGGTCATCATTTGAGCGCTAAGCTGCTAGCTATGGATGACTCAGATTACTTGCGCCTGCTCACCGTAGCAGCCGAACAAGCCAACGCGTTCCTGTCCAATGCCCGCAAATGGGAGCGTGAGCGTTGGGTCTGCCAGCGCCTGCTGCAAGGCTTGAACGTGCCCTACCGAGCCGAAGAGTTTCATGCCGCCGGGCAAGAGCCGCCGGACGTACTGTTTCGCGATGCCAGCTTCGAGGTGTTTTTCGTACTGGATGAGGGCCGCCGCCTGAACGACGAATGGCGCGACGAGTTGCTGCGTCGGCGCAGCGCCTTCTCCCTGAGCCAATTGGTGCGGCGCGAAGCCAAGCCGCGGCGCATTCCGGCCCACGAATTTTTATTGCGCCTGGCACCTACACTGCGCAAGAAGGCGCATAACTATAAAGAACGCGGGATGGACCTGGGGGAGCTGGATATCGTCGCCTTCACCAGCCTCAAGCGCGAAGTACTCGACCTCAACAGTCATTTTCCGCCGCCGACCGAATACCTGCGCCAGGGCTGGCGCTCGTTGTCGCTGGTGGGGCCGACCTTTGCACGGGTTTTGTTCGCTCACCCCGACGCACCGGATTTCTTGCGCAACAACCTGGGCCGCAGCATAGTGTTCGATGTGGGCATCAGCCTCTGATCCCCCGGACTGTAACGTGGCGCCCTTTTGCAACGTCTACCTGACGAGGCCTTTATGACCAGCCGCCTGAACCCCGATGACCAACAGCATGTCGAAGAGTACCTGCAACTCTCCCAAAACCGAGTCGAGCGCAAGCCTTTCCGGCCGTGGCTGCTCCTGGGTGTGGTGCTTGTTGTGGTGATCGGCCTGGGCTTGCTGAGCCGACTTTTGAGTTACCTGACGCTATGAGCTGCCTGGCGCTCGCGGGGGTAACTGCTCCGATTTCTTTTAGCCTTGCGAGATATCCCCATGACCCATCGTATTATTATCGTCGGCGGCGGCGCCGGCGGCCTGGAGTTGGCTACCCGCCTGGGTAAGACTCTGGGCAAGCGCGGCACCGCCAGCATCACGCTGGTAGACGCCAACCTGACCCACATCTGGAAGCCCCTGCTGCATGAAGTGGCCGCCGGTTCGCTGAATTCTTCGGAAGACGAACTCAATTATGTCGCCCAAGCCAAATGGAACCACTTCGAGTTCCAACTGGGGCGCATGAGCGGGCTTGACCGTGAACAGAAGAAAATCCAGCTGGCCGCCACTCTCGACGAAGAAGGTCGTGAGCTGGTGCCCGCACGCGTGCTGGGCTACGACAGCCTGGTGATTGCAGTTGGCAGCACCACCAATGACTTCGGTACCGAAGGCGCGGCGCAACACTGCCTGTTCCTCGACACCCGCAAGCAGGCCGAGCGCTTCCACCAGCAATTGCTCAACCACTACCTGCGCGCCCATGCCGGGCAGACGGATGTGGTGGAAAAGATCAGCGTCGCCATCGTCGGCGCGGGGGCAACCGGGGTCGAGTTGGCCGCCGAACTGCACAACGCCGCCCATGAGCTGGCCGCCTACGGCCTGGACCGCATCAAGCCGGAAAACATGCACATCACCCTGATCGAAGCCGGCCCACGGGTGCTGCCAGCCCTGCCGGAGCGTATCGGCGGGCCTGTGCATAAAACCCTGGAGAAACTTGGGGTGACCGTGCTGACCAATTCGGCGGTCAGTGAAGTGACGGCCGATGCGCTGATCACCAGCAGTGGCCAGGTGATTCCCGCCAGCCTCAAGGTCTGGGCCGCCGGGATTCGCGCGCCAGGTTTCCTCAAGGACATCGACGGCCTGGAAACCAACCGCATCAATCAATTGCAGGTTTTGCCGACGCTGCAAACCACCCGCGACGAGAACATTTTTGCCTTCGGCGACTGCGCCGCCTGCCCGCAACCGGGCACCGACCGCAACGTGCCGCCACGGGCCCAGGCGGCTCACCAGCAGGCCTCGTTGCTGGCCAAGTCGCTGAAGCTGCGCATCGAAGGCAAGGACCTGCCGAGCTACAAGTACACCGACTATGGCTCGCTGATCTCGCTGTCGCGCTTCTCGGCGGTGGGTAACTTGATGGGCAACCTCACCGGCAGTGTGATGCTCGAAGGCTGGCTGGCGCGGATGTTCTATGTGTCGCTGTACCGCATGCACCAGATGGCGCTGTATGGGTTCTTCCGTACGGCGATGTTGATGCTGGGGAGCAAGATTGGGCGTGGCACCGAGCCGCGTCTTAAATTGCATTAACACCACAGCCCCTCAGGAGCTCAATCAACGCGGGAGGGGGCTTGCCCCCCGATTGCAGTGTGTCAGTCGGCAAATCAGTGACTGGTCCACCGCCATCGGGGGCAAGCCCCCTCCCACATTTTGATTTCCAGTGTTCTTGAGTTTTAAGCGCACAAAAAAAATCCCCGTATCTTTCGATACGAGGATTTTTAATATGGTCGGGGTAAGGGGATTCGAACTCCTGACATCCTGCTCCCAAAGCAGGCGCGCTACCGGACTGCGCTATACCCCGGTAAAAAAAAGGCGACCTTTCAGTCGCCTTCTTCGATCAGCGCTTTTGGCCTCTGATCTTAAGATTCGATTCCAGCGTTAACTGGTCTCAAAAATGGTGGGTCGTGTGGGATTCGAACCTACGACCAATTGGTTAAAAGCCAACTGCTCTACCAACTGAGCTAACGACCCAAATATGGTCGGGGTAGGGGGATTCGAACTCCCGACATCCTGCTCCCAAAGCAGGCGCGCTACCGGACTGCGCTATACCCCGATATTGAAATTGGCTCCGTGACCAGGACTCGAACCTGGGACCCAATGATTAACAGTCATTTGCTCTACCGACTGAGCTATCACGGAACTACATATTTCAAAGCACTACGTTGTTGCTTACTACCTTCTCTTCGACTTGTCCGTATCGCTACGTTCATGTCTCTGAGGCGCGCTATTCTACAATCTTAAAAACCCCTGTCAACCCTTTAAATTGCTTTTAAGACAATGATTTGCGCTTGTTTCTGATTTCTTCTTGGGGAGAAGAAACCCGTGGGCTGACGTTGCTGCGGGGCGCACTTTACAAGCCTTTGCCTTACAGTTCAACGCCCTATCGAAAAAAAAAGGCCCCGCAATGCGGGGCCTTCTCTTAATACCCAACAGACGGGGATCAGTGGAAGACAATTTCGTCGTTTTCCACCGTCGCCTCGACGCTGGTGCCCGGCATGAAGCTGCCGGACAGGATCAGCTGGGCCAGCGGGTTCTCGATCCAGCGCTGGATCGCACGTTTCAGAGGCCGTGCGCCATACACCGGGTCGTAACCAACCGCGATCAGCTTGTCTAACGCCTCGCCGCTCAACACCAGGTCCAGCTCGCGTTCTGCCAGGCGACCACGCAGGCGGCCCAACTGGATCTCAGTGATGCCGGCGATCTGATCCCGTGCCAGAGGCTCGAAGATCACCACTTCGTCGACCCGGTTGATGAACTCCGGACGGAAGTGGCTGGTCAGCGCATCCATCACGGCAGCGCGCTGGCCTTCACGATCACCCACCAACTCCTGGATCTGTGCCGAGCCCAGGTTGGAGGTCATCACGATCACCGTGTTGCGGAAGTCCACGGTACGCCCGTGGCTGTCCGTCAGGCGTCCATCTTCCAGCACTTGCAGCAGGATGTTGAACACATCCGGGTGCGCCTTCTCGACCTCATCCAGCAGGATCACCGAGTAAGGCTTGCGCCGCACGGCTTCGGTCAGGTAACCGCCCTCTTCGTAGCCCACATAGCCTGGTGGTGCACCGATCAAGCGAGCCACCGAGTGTTTCTCCATGAATTCGGACATATCGATCCGCACCATGGCCTCTTCGGTATCAAAGAGGAACTCGGCCAAGGCCTTGCACAGTTCGGTCTTACCCACACCGGTCGGGCCGAGGAACATGAACGAGCCGCTCGGACGGTTCGGGTCGGACAAACCGGCCCGCGAACGCCGTACCGCGTTGGACACCGCGACCACGGCCTCTTCCTGGCCAATCACACGTTGGTGCAACAGGCTTTCCATCTTCAGCAGCTTGTCGCGCTCGCCTTCGAGCATTTTCGACACCGGAATGCCGGTCCACTTCGAGACGACTTCGGCGATTTCTTCCTCGGTCACCTTGCTGCGCAGCAACTGGTTTTCAGGCTTGCCGTGCTGGTCGACCATCTGCAGGCTGCGCTCCAGGTCGGGGATCACCCCGTACTGCAACTCGGCCATGCGGTTCAGGTCGCCTTTACGGCGCGCGGCTTCCAGCTCCTGGCGGGACTGCTCGATCTTTTGCTGGATCTGCGCAGAGCCCTGCACTTCGGCTTTTTCCGAGGTCCAGATTTCTTCCAGGTCCGAATACTCGCGTTCCAGACGAACGATCTCTTCCTGGAGTTTTTCCAGGCGTTTTTTCGCCGCGTCGTCTTCTTCTTTCTTCAGGGCCTGGGACTCAACCTTCAGTTGAATCAGGCGCCGATCCAGACGGTCGAGCACTTCCGGCTTGGAGTCGATCTCCATGCGGATGCGGCTGGCCGCTTCGTCGATCAAGTCGATGGCCTTGTCAGGCAACTGACGATCAGTGATATAGCGGTGGCTCAATTTCGCCGCCGCAATGATCGCACCGTCAGTGATCGCCACCTTATGGTGGACCTCATAACGCTCTTTCAGGCCACGCAGGATCGCAATGGTGTCCTCTTCGCTCGGCTCTTCCACCAGCACTTTCTGGAAGCGACGCTCAAGGGCCGCGTCCTTTTCAATGTACTGGCGATATTCGTTGAGCGTCGTGGCACCGACGCAATGCAACTCGCCCCGCGCCAAGGCTGGCTTGAGCATGTTGCCCGCATCCATGGAGCCTTCGCCTTTACCGGCGCCGACCATGGTGTGCAGTTCGTCTATAAACAGAATGATCTGCCCTTCCTGCTTCGACAGTTCATTAAGCAGGGATTTCAGGCGTTCTTCGAACTCGCCACGGAACTTGGCGCCGGCAATCAGCGACCCCATGTCCAAGGACAGCAGGCGTTTGCCTTTGAGGCCGTCCGGCACTTCACCATTGATGATGCGCTGGGCCAGGCCCTCGGCAATCGCGGTTTTACCCACGCCAGGCTCACCGATCAGCACCGGGTTGTTCTTGGTGCGACGTTGCAGGACCTGGATGGTGCGACGGATTTCATCGTCACGGCCGATCACCGGGTCAAGCTTGCCTTCTTCAGCGCGCTTGGTCAGATCGACGGTGTATTTATCAAGGGCTTGGCGCGACTCCTCATGGTTGGGGTCGTTCACCGCGTCGCCGCCACGCAGGTTGTTGATGGCGTTTTCCAGGGCTTTCTTGCTCACGCCCTGGCCCAGCAACAACTTGCCGAGCTTGCTGTTTTCGTCCATGGCCGCGAGCAACACCAGTTCGCTGGAGATGAACTGGTCGCCCTTTTGCTGGGCCAGGCGGTCCGCTTGGTTAAGCAGGCGCGCCAAGTCCTGGGACATATTCACGTCGCCGGTCGGGTTTTGGATTTTCGGCAGTTGGTCGAGCTCTTTGCTCAACTCCTTGCGCAGGCTGTTGACGTCAAAGCCCACCTGCATCAGCAAGGGCTTGATAGAACCACCTTGCTGTTCCAGGAGTGCCTGCATCAAATGTGCAGGCTCGATGGCTGGGTGGTCGAGGCCCACCGCCAGGGATTGAGAGTCAGATAACGCCAACTGCAATTTGCTGGTTAAACGATCTATACGCATTAGTCACCTTCCTTTTGAGCAGGCCGGAGCTATAAAACATCCTGAATGAAGAAACCTGCCAGATACCCTTATAGATGGGGTGGATTCTGGGAGATTCAAGCTACGGACAGTTGACGCAGATCAGATGAGTCTAGCGTTCCAGCCAGATAAGGGAGGCAAACCGACCGGTGCGTGGGCTACGGCGGTAAGAAAAGAAGCGCGGGTCGGTCACGGTGCAGAACCCACCACCATAAACAGCAGTGACGCCACGTGCGGCCAGGCGCAAACGGGCCAGCTTATAGATGTCGGCCATGAACTTGCCGGGATTACGGCTGGGTACGAAGGCTTCGGCGGTGATCGGCAATTGCTGCATGAAGGCTTCACGCACTTCCGGGCCGACTTCAAAGGCTTGCGGGCCAATCGCCGGGCCAAGCCAGACCAGCACTTCAACCGGATCGGTATCCAGGCTTTCAAAGGCAGCTTCCAGCACGCCCGCCGCCAGGCCACGCCAACCGGCATGGGCTGCCGCCACACGGGTGCCGGCGCGGTTGCAGAACAACGCAGGCAGGCAATCGGCGGTCATGGAGGTGCAGGCAATGCCGGGGGTGCTGGTCCAACTGCCATCCGCTTCGACGGTGCGATTTGGGTCGGCTTCGACCACAGTCACACCATGAACCTGACGCAGCCAAGCCGGCTGAATATTGAAGGCATCGCTAAGACGACGGCGATTCTCAAGGACGGCCCCCAGGCTGTCCTCGACGTGATCGCCCAAGTTGAGGCTGTCGAACGGCGTCAGGCTGACGCCGCCCGCACGGGTGGTGACGCAGGCTTTGACCTGAGCCGGCGCAGGCCAGTCAGGAATCAGCCAGTCACTCATCCGATAAACGCCTCGCGATCCTGCTTGAGCAGCGACAGCAGCCAGACCAGATCGTCCGGCAGCGGCGATTCCCAGCTCATCCGTTTACCGCTCGTCGGATGGTCCAGCTCCAGGAAACGTGCATGCAAGGCCTGGCGCGGGAAGGTTTTCAACGATTCAACCATGGTCTGGCTGGCCGCAGGCGGAATACGGAAGCGACCGCCGTAGGCCGGATCTCCGACCAACGGGAAGTTGATGTGCGCCATGTGCACGCGAATCTGGTGGGTACGGCCGGTTTCCAGCTTGACCCGCACGTGGGTGTGGGAACGGAAACGCTCCAGCACACGATAATGGCTAACGGCCTGCTTGCCGCCTTCCATCACCGCCATACGCTGGCGCTGCTGGCCGTGGCGACCGATCGGGGCGTTGATCTTGCCACCCGCTACCACCACGCCGATCACGATGCACTCGTAGATCCGGCTGACGCTGCGGCTTTGCAATTGTGTGACCAACTGCGTCTGCGCCTGAATGGTCTTGGCCACCACCATCAAACCGGTGGTGTCCTTGTCCAGACGGTGCACGATGCCGCAGCGCGGGACATTGATGATGTCCGGCACGTGGTGCAGCAGGGCATTGAGCAAGGTGCCATCAGCGTGCCCGGCCGCCGGGTGAACCACCAGGCCTGCGGGTTTGTTGATGACCAGGATGTCGTCGTCTTCATAGACGATATCCAGCTCGATGTCCTGGGCGACCCATTCTCCCTGGGCTTCCTGCTCGGCAGTCAGCTCAAGAATCGCACCGCCATGGACTATGTCTCGCGGGCGGATAACCGCTCCATCCACAGTCAGGCGGCCGTCTTTGATCCAGGCGGAAAGGCGCGAGCGCGAGTGCTCAGCGAATAATTGTGCGGCGACTTGATCGAGGCGTTGGCCGCCCAATTCGGACGGCACCTCTGCGCGAAGTTCAATTTTATCGGACATGCTCAGACTAGGCGTGGCGTAGCCTTTGGTTTCGGCTGCGCGCTTGTGGTTAAATACGGCGTCTTTTGCCCCGAGGCTTTCAACGGGGCGCTCATCATAACAGGACGGCCCCGCCCAAGACAGCGGCCGTCATAGGGACGCAAGCCGCCATGCAAGTGAAACACCTGCTGCTGATCGCCATCCTCGCCATGACTGCTGCTTGCTCGTCAACAAAGGAAGTCGTCGACGAAAACCTGAGCGAAGTCGAGTTGTACCAACTGGCTCAGAAAGACTTGGACAATAATAGCTTCACCAGCGCCACAGCGAAGCTGAAGGCACTGGAGTCGCGTTATCCGTTCGGGCGCTATGCCGACCAGGCCCAGCTCGAGCTGATCTACGCCAACTACAAGAACGCCGAGCCGGAAGCTGCCAAGTCCGCCGCCGAGCGTTTCATCCGTCTGCATCCGCAGCACCCGAACGTCGACTACGCCTACTACATGAAGGGCCTGACCTCGTTCGACCAGGACGTCGGCCTGCTGGCGCGCTTCCTGCCGCTGGACATGACCAAGCGTGACCCGGGTGCTGCCCGCGACTCCTACAACGAGTTCGCCCAGTTGACCAGCCGCTACCCCAACAGCCGCTATGCACCGGATGCCAAGCAGCGCATGATCTACCTGCGCAACCTGCTGGCGTCCTACGAGATCCACGTGGCGCACTACTACCTGACCCGTCAGGCCTACGTAGCCGCCGCCAACCGTGGTCGTTATGTGGTAGAAAACTTCCAGGAAACCCCTTCTGTGGGTGACGGCCTGGCGGTGATGACCGAAGCTTACCAGCGTCTGCACCTGGACGAGCTGGCCAGCACCAGCCTGGAAACCCTGAAGCTCAACTACCCGGATCACCCAAGCCTGAAAGACGGCCAGTTCGTGCCTCAGGTTGCTGAAGCCGACAACCGTTCGTGGCTGAGCAAGTACACCCTGGGCCTGATCGAATCCCGTCCACCGCTGCCGCCGGGCGAAACCCGCGCCAACCAGGACGTGATCAAGCAGTACCAGGACGCCAAGGACGCCATTCCTTCGGAGCTCAAGCCGCATGACGAGAACGGCGACGTGATCGAAGAGGAAGAGCCGCAGGCCCTGGGCAACAACCAGGATCGTTCGTGGTTCAGCTACATGACCTTCGGTGTGTTCGACTGATTGCACCCGGCGTCATCAAGAAGGAGCCTTTCGAGGCTCCTTTTTTGTGGGTGATATTTATTGCGCTGTGCGCCTGGCACGTCCTTGGCTAAACTGGCGCATTCCTTGTCGAGAAACTGCCCATCATGCTTCGTCTATTGTTCTGGATTGCCGTCATTGCCGCCGCAGTATGGTTCTGGCGCAAATTCAAAAGCCCGGCCGCCAAGCAGCAACGTACCAGCGAGCCTGACGCTGCCCTGATGGTGCGCTGCGCCCACTGCGGTGTACACCTGCCACAGGATCGCGCCCTGAGCTCGCGCCAGGAGTGGTATTGCACCCAAGCGCATCTGGAACAAGGACCGAAGTCTATCCAGCGTTGATCCGACCTTCTGGCGCATAAGGCGCGGGGTCGATGATCGGCGTACGCGCCAGCAGCAAGTCGGAAAACAACTGGCAGGATGCCGGCGCAAGCACCAGGCCATTGCGATAATGGCCGCAGTTGAGCCATAAGCCTTTGAAGCCCGGCACTTGGCCAATATAGGGGATGCCTTCCGGTGAACCAGGGCGCAATCCGGCCCAGTGCCCAACCACCTCGGCGTCCGCCAACGCGGGAATCAACTCCAGCGCTGATGCCTTGAGGCTTTGCAGCGCCGTTTCGGTAGGGGTCTTGTCGAAGCCTTCATGCTCCAGGGTACTGCCGATCAAGATGTGCCCGTCACGCCGCGGGATCGCATAACGCCCCTTGGCCAGGACCATGCTCGACAGGAAGTCCGAGGCGCATTTGTACAGGATCATCTGGCCTTTGACCGGCTCGACCGGCAGCGACAGGCCCAAAGTACCCAGCAGTTCGCCGCTCCACGCGCCGGCCGCCAGTACGACCTGATCACCGAAGATCGGCCCATCAGCGGTATTCACACCCACGACATTGCCCGCATCCAGAACAAATCCGGTCACCTCACACTGCTCGTGGAGGGTCACGCCGGGCAACGCGAGCAGTGCCGCCTTGAGGGATTTGACCAGGCGCGGGTTGCGCACATTGGCGACGTCAGCCATGTAGACCGCGCTGGAGTACCCGCCGCCCAGCACCGGAACGGCATCATGGGCAGCCGAGACATCCACTTTGCTCAAGGGGCGGCCTTCTCGCGCAGCCCAGGCCAGGGCTTCGGCTTCGTCGTCCAGGTCCAGCCAGTACAGGCCCGTGGTATGCACCTCCGGGTCGACACCGGTCTGGGCAAACAGGCGCTGTGCCAACTGAGGATAAAAGTCTTGGGACCAATGGGCCAGTGCGGTGACGGCCGGGCTGTAGCGCCACGGATACAGCGGCGAGACAATGCCACCGCCCGCCCAGGAGGACTCCTGCCCCAACCCCGCGCGCTCCAGCAGCACCACGGCTTGCCCTTGGGTCGCCAGGTTGAACGCCGTCAACAAGCCGATGACCCCACCACCGACAATCACTACCTGCTGTTGCTCTGCCATCATTTGATCCAGCCGATAAATAGGAACACGCGCACTTGGCGCCCAGTCATCCAGCACCCTCATCATTGCCCCCAGCACAGCTTGCGCGACATTTCAGGTGCCGCGCCCGGATTGGTCCGCGCACCGGTACTGGCCAGGCTGAAGTCGCCGCAAGGATCGCCGGTCATCACCGAGCGGACGCCAGGCGTAGCCACCAGTTGGAAATCCTGAGGGTTCAATGCTGCGGTGATTCTATAGCGATCATTGCCCTCGCTGACGCCGCTTGCATCAATAAAAGTACCGTTCCTTGTATAAAAACGCTCCAGATGCTGAGCCTGATCGGTCAATAACGCGACGATTTCCACGCGATAGACTTTTTTCATATGGCTGGTGTAGCCGGGGTAAGCAACCCCGGCCAGCACCGCAATGATCGCCACGGCGATCAGTAACTCAATCAAGGTAAAGCCCTGGCTGTCCATGCCCATTTCAACGCTCCTTATTGAAGTTGCCGCCAGGCCACCCGCCGGAAACGCGAGCCGCCCTCCTCTTCTACATGCGCATAGACGCTCTCCAGCACCGTGCGCAATTGGCCGCTTAACCCGACAGCCGTCACTCGATACGCGTCGGCCACGGTGTGTGGTGGCAAATGCGCCAGCCCCACCGAGGGTCCCAGGGATTGAATGCCGTATAGACCGCCGTCCAGTGCAGCCCAAGTGATCCCCGAAACAGGGTCCAGCCCCGCCCCAACCACCGAATAGGCGGCGGCCGGAGGTGCGCAGGTGACAACCGACCGGCAAGGCGGCAGCATCGCAAATGATCGCTTTACGACTGACTCCCCACGCCGCAAGCCACTCTCGGCGCTTTGCAGCGACTGATTGCGGTGCCAGAGGCTAGCGGTGACCTTTTGCTGGCTCACCGCCCCTTGCTGGGATGACAGCCCGATCAGCGACAACAACAGCAACAACACCAGGCTGATCAGCAGCACCATGCCCGCCTGCCGCAGACGAATAGGCTCTTTAAGCATCATGGCCGCCCTACCCCAGCCGGTTTCGCAGCGCCGCCACGACGCTGTAGGTTTGATCCTTCACGCGTCCGGCTGGGTCTTGCAGCGTCATCAGGATGCGCACACTGCGTATCAAGGCAAGGTCCGCCGGACTCGCGTCGTAACGCGCCACCTCCGTCGACGATGGTTTGGCAGCCACGCCAAAGCTGATATCGAAAGCCTGCACGTTATCCACCAGCACGGCCTTGGCAGGCGCCGCAGGCGTACTGACTCTCAATTGGCCGGCTTCGAAGGTGTAGGTGATCTGGCGCAGCGCAAAACGGATCTGTCCGGGGGCAGGCGCTGGCGCACTGCCAACATAAGCCTGGGCGGTCCCCGTGCAGTCGGACAATACGGTCCAGTCAGGCTTGCCACTTTCCAGTCCGACATCAGTTGTCACCAGCAACAGCGACTTCGCCCCCGCCTCGGCCTTCCAACTGACAGGCTGATCAAAAGCGGGTGGAGCATTGTCGATAGACGCCGTGGCCAAACAGCCAAACATGCCCGCCTGGCGAATATCCTGGGTCATCTTGCCCAGTAAGAACCGTGCATCGTCCTGCAGCAACATGGCGGCCTGCTGGCTGGCGTGAGTGGCTCTGGAACTGATCAGCACTTGGGTGACCCCAAGCACCACTACTAGGCCCATGGCCAACGCCAGTAGCAACTCCACCAGGCTGAATCCCCTAACGCTCCATTTCATTGCGCGCCCCTCGACTCATCATCGATGCGGCTGGTCAGGGTGAATGTTTCCCGGGCACCCGGTCTGTTTGCGCCCCGGCTATCGTCCCAACTGATGCTGACCGTCACCTCGCCCGCACTGACCGACACCGAGCCTTTGGCGGTCGCCCCGGCAAAACCGAGGATATTGGCATCGAAATCATGCAAATCCAGGTCGCGCACGCTGGTGGACGCACTGCTGACAGGAGCACGCTCGGCTCGCCCCCAGGAGTAGTCGACAGCGGAATTGGCGCGGATTCGGTCAAGCATGTCGTAGGCAATGAAACTCGCCTGGCTGGTCATCCTGGAACTGTCTGTGTACTTGAGCGCATTGAGCTGGATCACCGCCGCACCCAGCAGGCCCATGGCGAGAATCAACACTGCAACCAGCACCTCGATCAGCGTCATGCCGATTTGGCGCCTAGAAAAATCCTCGGGGAAACCGCTGTTGGGGCAAGCAAGCATTACCGTCGTCATCCGTGTCGAGGTCCGAAAAAAGCAGGAGAAATCTGCTGTACGGCCCAAGACTAGCGTCGGTTTTTCGCTCGCGCTGCTCCCGGAACAAAGGGAAATACTTTGGACATGAAGGCCATCATTCGGCGCAACGTACTGGGCGCTATACCTAGTGCTTCACCTGAATCCAAGGACGGACGATACATGCGCCAACAAGGCTTCACCCTGATCGAACTGCTGCTCGGGCTGATCGTGAGCGGCATCCTGGCCAGCCTGGCCACCCCCAGCTTCAAGGGTTTGCTGGAATCACAGCAGCGACAGGGCGTCGCGCAATCCTTGGCCGCAGGCCTGCGCTACGCCCGGACTGAAGCCATCGCCCGTAACCAACCAGTGGTCATTCATGCGCGGGAAGACGACTGGAGCCAGGGCTGGCGGGTCATTGTGGATGTGAGCGGACGCGGCTATCTGGATGACGACAACCCAGTACTGCTGGAGCACCAGGACAATGGCGGCGTGGCGATCGTTGGCAATGGGCCTGTCAAGAATCAGGTGCGCTTCAGCGGACTAGGCGAACCGGTGTTTTCAGGAGGAGGTTTTCGCGCTGGCACCGTGCACGTATGCGCCACAGATCAGGCGCAGAGCCTGTATCAGGTCGTACTGGCGCCCAGCGGGCGCATCAGCCTGCGCAGCGAGCGTGCCGAGCAGGCGTTGTGCCGGAGCTACTCCGGCACACAGGTACTCAGAGCAGCGAGCGAACCCGCAGCTCCTTGGGCATGGAGAAGGTGATGTTCTCTTCACGGCCAGCCAGCTCATCGGCACCAGTGGCGCCCCAGGCATGCAACTGCTGGATAACGCCGCGCACTAGCACTTCCGGGGCCGAAGCGCCCGCCGTGATACCGATACGCTCGACGCCATCGAACCAGCTGCGTTGCATATCTTCGGCGCCATCGATCAGGTACGCCGGCGTTGCCATGCGTTCAGCCAACTCACGCAGGCGGTTGGAGTTTGAGCTGTTAGGGCTGCCGACAACCAAAACCACATCGCATTCATCGGCCAGTTGCTTGACCGCATCCTGCCGGTTTTGAGTGGCGTAGCAGATGTCGTCCTTGCGTGGACCGCCAATCGCCGGGAAGCGGCTGCGCAGCGCGTCGATCACGCGGCTGGTGTCGTCCATGGACAAGGTGGTCTGGGTCACGAATGCCAGGCGCTCGGGGTTGTGCACCTGCAGGCTGGCAACATCTTTTTCGTCTTCCACCAGGTAAATCGCCCCGCCATTGCTGGCGTCATACTGGCCCATGGTGCCTTCGACTTCCGGGTGGCCGGCATGGCCAATCAGGATGCACTCTCGACCGTCACGGCTGTAGCGCGCCACTTCGATATGCACCTTGGTGACCAGCGGGCAGGTGGCATCGAAGACTTTGAGGCCACGGCCAGCCGCTTCGGTACGCACGGCCTGGGAAACACCGTGGGCGCTGAAGATGACAATGACGTCGTCCGGCACCTGGTCCAACTCTTCGACAAAGATGGCGCCGCGCGCGCGCAGGTCTTCGACCACGAATTTGTTGTGGACGACTTCATGACGCACGTAAATCGGCGGCCCGAAGACTTCCAGGGCGCGGTTGACGATTTCGATCGCCCGGTCCACGCCGGCGCAGAAGCCACGGGGGTTGGCGAGTTTGATTTGCATGCTGTGCCTCGTGTCTTGCTCGGCAAGAAATTGGATCTTGTGGGAGCTGGCTTGCCTGCGATGCTGACACCTCGGTGCATCAGGTACACCAGGATGATGCTATCGCAGGCAAGCCAGCTCCCACACAAGCCAGCGCCCGCAGGCGCCGGTTTTGTCAGTCAGATCGCTTTAACGTCGATGATTTCAACGTCGAACGTCAAGGTTTTACCGGCCAACGGGTGGTTGAAGTCGATGGTCACTTGCGCGTCATCGAAGGTTTTTACCACACCAGGCAGTTCGGTATTCGCCGCATCGTTGAAGATCACCAACAAGCCTTCCGACAGGTCCATGTCCTGGAACTGCGAACGCGGGATGATCTGCACGTTTTGCGGGTTGGGCTGGCCAAAGGCGTTTTCCGGCAGGATCTGCAGGGTGCGCTTGTCGCCAGCCTTGAAGCCAAACAGGGCCGCTTCGAAACCCGGCAGCAGGTTGCCATCGCCGACCTTGAAGGTGGCCGGGGCTTTGTCGAACGTGCTGTCGACCGTATCGCCATTCTCCAGGCGCAGTGCGAAATGCAAGGTGACTTCCGTGTTCTGGCCGATGCGTTGCTCAGCCAATACCTGATCAGTCATTGACGGTCTCTCCGGTTTTCTTACTTTTGAACATGTCCAACGCCAGCATGATTGCACCGACGGTGATGGCGCTGTCGGCAAAGTTGAACGCCGGGAAGTACCAGCGGTTCTGCCAATGCACCAGGATAAAGTCGATCACATGGCCGAGGGCAATGCGGTCGTAAAGATTGCCCAGCGCACCGCCTAATACCAGCGCCAAGGCGATCGCCAGCCAGGTGTCATCACGGCCAAGACGCTTGAGCCACACCACCAGTACCGCACTGACGACCACGGCGATCAAGGCGAACAGCCAGCGCTGCCAGCCGCCGCTATCCGCCAAAAAGCTGAAAGCGGCGCCGGTGTTGTAGGCCAGGGTCCAGCTGAAGTAATCCGGGATCACCACGATCTGCTGGAACATCTGCAGGGAGCCTTCGAAATGAGCCTTGCTGACCTGGTCGATGACCAGGACCAGCAGACTCAGTACGAGCCAGCCCAGACGTCCGAAACGACTGGTATCAGGCATAGTGGCGAACCTCACCAGCACCCGAGATGTTGTCGACGCAGCGACCACAGATTTCCGGATGCTCAGGGTTCACGCCGACGTCTTCACGGCAGTGCCAGCAACGGGCGCACTTAGGGAAGGCCGACTTGACCACTTTGAGCTTGAGGCCCGGCACTTCGGTGGCGACCGCGTCCGCCGGGGCCTGGGCGAATGGCGCCAGGCTCGCGGTAGAGGTGATCAGCACGAAGCGCAGTTCGTTGCTCAGCTTGGCCAGGTCGGCGGTCAGGCCTTCCTCGGCAAACAGGGTGACTTCGGCTTGCAGGTTGCCACCGACGGCCTTGGCCGCACGCTGCACTTCCAGCTCCTTGTTCACCGCAACCTTCACGGCCATCACGCCTTCCCAGTACTCGCGGCCCAGTTCGAAGTCGGCCGGCAGTTCGGTCAGGCCTTCGTACCAGGTGTTGAGCATCACGGACTCGTTGCGCTCGCCCGGCAGGTATTCCCACAGTTCGTCGGCGGTGAAGGCCAGGATCGGCGCGATCCAGCGCACCAGCGCTTCGGAGATGTGGAACAGCGCGGTCTGCGCCGAGCGGCGCGCCTTGCTGTTGGCGCCGGTGGTGTACTGGCGGTCCTTGATGATGTCGAGGTAGAAACCACCCAGCTCCTGCACGCAGAAGTTGTGGATCTTCGAGTACACGTTCCAGAAGCGGTACTCACCGTAGTTTTCCTGCAACTCGCGTTGCAGCAACAGGGTACGGTCCACGGCCCAACGGTCGAGGGCGAGCATGTCCTCAGCCGCCAGGATGTCGGTGGCCGGGTTGAAGCCGGTCAGGTTCGACAGCAGGAAACGTGCGGTATTGCGGATACGGCGGTAGGCATCGGCGCTGCGGGCCAGGATCTGGTCCGACACGGCGATTTCGCCCGAATAGTCGGTCGACGCAACCCACAGACGCATGATGTCGGCGCCCAGGGTGTCGTTGATCTTCTTCGGCTCGATCACGTTCTTCAGCGACTTGGACATTTTGCGGCCCGTCTCGTCGACGGTAAAACCGTGTGTCAGCAGTTCGCGGTACGGCGCGTGGTTGTCGATGGCGCAACCGGTCAGCAACGACGAGTGGAACCAGCCACGGTGTTGGTCGGAGCCTTCCAGGTACAGGTCAGCACGCGGGCCGGTTTCGTGACCCATCGGGTGCGAGCCGCGCAGCACGTGCCAGTGAGTGGTGCCGGAGTCGAACCACACGTCAAGGGTGTCGCTGATCTTGTCGTACTGCGGCGCTTCGTCGCCCAGCAGTTCGGCGGCGTCCAGCTTGAACCAGGCTTCGATGCCTTCCTGTTCAACGCGTTGGGCCACTTGTTCCATCAGTTCGACGGTACGTGGGTGCAGCTCGCCGCTTTCCTTGTTCAGGAAGAACGGGATCGGCACGCCCCAGTTACGCTGGCGGGAGATGCACCAGTCCGGACGGTTGGCGATCATCGAGTGCAGGCGCGCCTGGCCCCAGGCCGGGACGAACTGGGTGTCTTCGATGGCTTTGAGCGAGCGGACACGCAGCGTGTCGCCGCTGGTTGGCTCTTTGTCCATGCCGATGAACCACTGCGCGGTGGCGCGGTAGATCAGCGGGGTCTTGTGGCGCCAGCAGTGCATGTAGCTGTGCTGGATGGTTGCGGTTTGCATCAGCGCACCGACTTCGCGCAGCTTTTCGATGATCGGCTGATCGGCCTTGAAGATGAACTGGCCGCCGAAGAACTCCAGCGACGGCACGTAAACACCGTTGCTTTGCACCGGGTTGATGATGTCGTCGTTGACCAGGCCGTACTTCTTGCAGATCACAAAGTCGTCTACGCCATAGGCAGGCGAGCAGTGAACGATACCGGTGCCCGAACCCAGTTCAACGTAGTCAGCCAGGTACACCGGCGACAGACGGTCATAGAACGGGTGGCGGAAGTTGATCAGTTCCAGCGCGGAGCCGGTGGTGGTGGCGATGACCGAACCTTGCAGCTCGTAGCGGGCCAGGCAGGCCTCGACCATCTCCTCAGCCAGCACCAGCAGGCGGTCACCGACGTCCACCAGGGCGTAGGTGAATTCCGGGTGCACGTTCAGCGCCTGGTTGGCCGGGATGGTCCACGGGGTGGTGGTCCAGATCACGATGGCGGCTGGCTTGGCCAGCGAAGACAGGCCAAAGGCCTCGGCCAGCTTGGCGTCGTCGGCAATCGGGAAGGCCACGTCGATGGTCGAGGACTTCTTGTCTTCGTATTCGACTTCCGCTTCAGCCAGGGCCGAACCACAGTCGAAGCACCAGTTCACGGGCTTGAGGCCCTTGAACACGAAACCGCCCTTGACGATTTCGGCCAAGGCACGGATTTCCCCGGCCTCGTTCTTGAAGTTCATGGTCTTGTAGGGGTTGTCCCACTCGCCCAGCACGCCCAGGCGGATGAATTCGGACTTCTGCCCTTCAATCTGCTCGGAGGCGTAGGCACGGCACAGTTCGCGGGTTTTATCCGCGCCCAGGTTCTTGCCGTAGGTCACTTCGACTTTGTGTTCGATCGGCAGGCCGTGGCAGTCCCAACCCGGCACGTACGGCGCGTCGAAGCCCGACAGGGTTTTCGAGCGCAGGATCATGTCCTTGAGAATCTTGTTCAGCGCATGACCGATATGAATCGTGCCGTTGGCATAAGGAGGGCCGTCGTGCAGGACGAATTTCGGACGATCCTTGCCAATTTCGCGCAACTTTCCGTACAGGCCAATACTGTCCCAGCGCTGCAGGATCTGCGGTTCGCGCTGTGGCAGGCCGGCCTTCATTGGGAAGGCGGTGTCCGGAAGGTTTAGCGTGGCTTTATAGTCGGTCATTTAAGGCTCTTCGGTTAGCGATGGGCGCTAGGTGCGGCTAGTGCACGGGCGGCGGCGACATCCGCATTGATCGCCGTTTTCAACGCCTCAAGGGAGGCGAAACGCTGCTCTTCACGCAGCTTCTGGTGGAAAACCACCGTCAAACGCCGGTCATACAGATCACCGGCAAAATCCAGCAGATGTACTTCCAGGTGGGCCTTGCCATCACCTGCAACCGTGGGCCTGACGCCTATGTTGGCGACTCCGGGCCACGATTGGCCGTCGATGTCGACGCTGACGAGGTAAACCCCGGTCAGCGGCACACGACGGCGCTTGAGTTGCACGTTGGCGGTTGGCGTGCCCAATTGGCGCGCCAGCTTCTGGCCGTGCAGGACCCGTCCGGCAATGCGGAACGGGCGACCGAGCAAACGCTCGGCCAAGGCGAAGTCGGCAGCGGCCAGGGCATTACGCACCTGGGTACTGCTCACGCGCAGGCCGTCCAGTTCGACGGTTTGTGCGGCTTCGACGGTAAACCCTTGGTTGACGCCCGCATGCTGCAGGAAATCGAAATCCCCGACGCGGTCGCAACCAAAGCGGAAGTCGTCACCGACCTCCAAATGCTGCACGCCCAGGCCATCAACCAGGATGCGGTCGACAAACTCGGCGGCGCTCAGGCTTTGCAAACGCTGGTTGAAGGCCAGGCAGAGGACACGGTCCACACCCTCCTCAGCCAGCAATTGCAGCTTGTCCCGCAGGCGGGCCAAGCGGGCCGGCGCGGTCTCGGGGGTAAAGTATTCCCGCGGCTGTGGCTCGAAAATCACCACGCAGCTGGGCACGCCCAACTCGACCGCGCGTTCGCGCAGCCGAGCCAGGATAGCCTGGTGGCCACGGTGAACACCGTCAAAGTTGCCAATAGTGGCGACGCAGCCCCGATGCTCGGGGCGCAGGTTGTGGAGACCTCGAACCAGCTGCATAACGCGCTTCTTGCTCATAAAGTGGTCGATTATAACCACACCCGGCCCCGGACGACAGGCAACAGCACAGGCCAAATGGATCGAATCGATAAAACAACCGTTTTATCGCGGCAAACTCTCTAACCCAGGGACTTGCGATTGAAATCCCTCAGGCGGAAGCCTTGCAGCAGCAACATCCCGAAGTACACCACCACACCCGCGACAACCAATACGCCAAGACGCATGAAGCGCTCCAGCATATGGCCTTCATCCCACGCCGGCATGAAGTGCATCAGGCCCAACAGCACGGCCGACATCATGGCCACCGCCACCAGCAACTTGAGGGCAAACAGGCCCCAGCCTGGCTGCGGCTGGAACATCTGCTGCTTACGCAATTGGTAAAACAACAGCCCGGCGTTGATGCAAGCACCGGCACTGATCGCCAGGGCAAGGCCGGCGTGGGCCAACGGGCCGATAAACACCAAGTTGAGCAGTTGCGTGACGATTAGCGTGAATATCGCGATTTTCACCGGCGTACGGATGTTTTGCTGGGCATAGAAGCCGGGAGCCAGCACTTTGATCACGATGATGCCGAGCAGCCCGACGGAATAGGCAACCAGCGCGTGCTGGGTCATCAAGGCGTCATGGGCATCGAACTGACCGTATTGAAACAGCGACACGGTCAACGGTTCGGCCAGGATCCCCAGCGCCAGCGCACATGGCAGCACCAGCACAAAGCACAGGCGCAACCCCCAATCGAGGATGCGCGAATACTCCTGGCGATCCTTGCTGGCGTAAGTGCGCGCCAGGGTTGGCAGCAGAATCGTGCCCAGCGCCACGCCCAGTACGCCGGACGGCAATTCCATCAGGCGGTCGGCGTAGTACATCCACGACACCGAGCCAGACACCAGCAGCGAGGCGAACGCGGTATTGATGATCAGGGAAATCTGGCTGACCGACACACCGAGGATCGCTGGCAGCATATTGCGCATCACGCGCCATACGCCGGTGTCCTTGAGGTTCAGGCGCGGCAAGACAAGCATGCCAATCTTTTTCAGGTGCGGTAGTTGGTAGAGCAATTGCGCCAGGCCGCCGGCCAGTACCGCCCAGCCCAGTGCCATCACCGGTGGATCAAAGTACGGCGTAAGGAACAGCGCGAAAATAATCATGCTGACGTTCAGCAGGGTCGGCACGAAGGCCGGCACCGAGAAACGGTTCCAGGTATTGAGGATCGCCCCGGCAAGGGATGAAAGGGAGATCAGCAATATATAAGGAAAGGTCACGCGCAACAGGTCGGTGGTCAGCGCGAATTTTTCCGGGGTATTGGCAAAACCGGGCGCCGTGGCCCAGATCACCCAGGGAGCCGCGAGCATGCCGAGCACGGTCACCAACATCAACACCAGGGTCAACAGGCCCGAGACGTAGGCAATAAAGGTGCGGGTGGCTTCCTCGCCCTGCTGGGTCTTGTATTCGGCCAGGATCGGCACGAATGCCTGGGAAAATGCGCCTTCAGCAAAGATCCGCCGCAGCAGGTTGGGCAGTTTAAAGGCAATAAAGAAAGCATCCGTGGCCATGCTGGCGCCGAAAATACGCGCCAACAGCGTATCGCGTACAAACCCCAGAACCCGGGAGATCATCGTGATAGAGCTGACGGCGGCCAACGATTTGAGCAGATTCATTGAAAGAGTTTGCGCCTTTAGATAAAGAGCAGGCGAACAAAGCGCCTACTTATGCGATACTGCGCGCCTGCAACAGCACAGAGCCAAAGCTCGCGAGTTTACAGGTCAAGCGCCGGAAATAAATCACCCGCCTCTTCAGATCGACCACTCAGCAGTTCGCATCAGCCGCCCTTGACAACACATCAAGTCATCGGCATGATTCGCGGCCTATTTTGTTTGCTATTTCCTAAAAAGTCTTTCGAGGAGCTCGACGGTGGCCAACACACCTTCCGCCAAAAAACGTGCAAAACAGGCTGAGAAGCGTCGCAGCCACAACGCCAGCCTGCGTTCCATGGTTCGTACCTACATCAAGAATGTAGTTAAAGCCATCGACACCAAAGACGCTGAAAAAGCTCAAGCAGCTTACGTTCTGGCTGTGCCAGTTATCGACCGCATGGCCGATAAAGGCATCATCCACAAGAACAAGGCCGCTCGTCATAAGAGCCGTCTGAATGGCCACATCAAGGCTCTGAGCGTCGCTGCTGCAGCCTAAGTGGTAACAACTGCATCGCAACCCAGGTTGCGTAACAGTTAAGAAATGCCCCGTACCGAAAGGTCCGGGGCATTTTTGTTTGTGCCTTAGAAACCCTCTTGTGCTGGGAAGCTTCTGTGGTGAGCGGGCTTGCCCCGCGCTGGGCTGCGCAGCAGCCCCAATACATTCAACGCGTCCCTCCAGACAGAACTCAATCTCAGGTTTTAGGGCCGCTTCGCACCCCAGCGCGGGGCAAGCCCGCTCACCACAAAAAGCCCGCTCGCCACAGGAAACCGATCCGCCAAAAAACACAGGCAAAAAAACGCCCCGAACCAGTCGGGGCGTTTTTGCTAGCAACTGATCACTACATCAATCAGTGCTGGTGACCGCCTTCACCGTGGACGTGGCCGTGAGCCACTTCTTCCTGGGAGGCGTCGCGGATGGCAACGATCTTCACTTGGAAGTTCAAGCGCTGGCCAGCCAGAGGGTGGTTGCCGTCGACGGTCACGTCGTCGCCGTCCAGATCACGGATCGTCACGATCTGCATCTGGCCGTCCGGCGCGGAAGCGTGGAACTGCATGCCCACTTCCAGCTCGTCAACGCCTTCGAACATGCTGCGGCTCAGGGTGCTGACCAGTTCGGCCGAGTACTCGCCGTAGGCATCTTCAGGTTCTACGGCAACGGTCAGCTCATCACCGACGTTCTTGCCTTCCAGTGCCTTCTCCAGGCCTGGGATGATGTTACCTGCGCCTTGCAGGTAGACCAGCGGCGCGCCGCCGGCGGAGCTGTCGATGACCTCACCAGCGTCGTTGGTCAGGGTATAGTCGATGGAGACAGCCTTGTTAGCGGCGATCGTCATGGGGCGAGACCTTTTGCATAAGAATGAAGAACGGACAAGTCTAAACAAGGATTTGCCCGAAAGCGAACAGAACCCGGACAGACGGGACCGATCAACGGCATCCTTCATCATCGGGTTCCACCAGGATGACGATCAACACTGGGTCGCCGAGCTCTCTTGCGGCCACACCCAGCACCTGCGCCACCAGCCACCCTGGCAGTCCCGCGCCTGGGTACTCGACCCCGCGCAACGCCTTGAAAAAATAGGCCAGCCCTTTGCCTGCGGCTGGTGTGCGCAAGCACACGAATAACGATAACCTTGGCGCCTGATTCCCGGTAGACGTTCAACCATAGAACCTCACCGAAGCCATGCACCTTCAGAGAATTCGCATGCAGACTTTTTTTATCGCGCCCACCGATTTTGGTGTGGGTCTGACCTCCATCAGCCTTGGGCTGGTGCGCACCCTTGAGCGGGCCGGACTGAAAGTCGGTTTCTTCAAGCCGATTGCCCAGCCGCACCCCGGCGATACCGGCCCCGAGCGCTCCACCGAGCTGGTAGCGCGCACCCACGGCCTCAAGCCGCCACAGCCCCTGGGCCTGGCCCACGTAGAACGCATGCTCGGCGACGGCCAGCTCGACGAACTGCTCGAAGAAATCATCACGCTGTACCAGCAAGCCGCCGTGGGCAAGGACGTGCTGATTGTCGAAGGCATGGTGCCAACCCGCAGCGCCAGCTATGCGGCGCGGGTCAACCTGCACCTGGCCAAGAGCCTGGATGCGGAAGTGATCCTGGTCTCGGCCCCGGAAAACGAAGTGCTCACCGAACTCTCCGGCCGCGTGGAATTGCAGGCCCAACTGTTCGGCGGCCCGAAAGACCCGAAAGTACTCGGCGTGATCCTCAACAAGGTGCGCACCGACGAAAGCATGGAAGCCTTCGCGGCGCGCCTCAAAGAACATTCGCCCCTGTTGCGCAGCGGCGATTTCCGCCTGCTCGGCTGCATTCCCTATCAACCGGAACTCAACGCCCCGCGCACCCGCGACGTGGCCGACCTGATGGGCGCACAGATCCTCAACGCCGGCGACTACGAAACCCGGCGCATGACCAAAATCATCATCTGCGCCCGTACCATGCGTAACACCGTGGAGCTGCTCAAGCCCGGCGTACTGGTGGTGACACCCGGCGACCGCGACGACATCATCCTCGCCGTCAGCCTCGCCGCGATCAACGGCGTGCCCCTGGCCGGCCTGTTGCTGACCAGCGACACCCTGCCCGACCCGCGCATCATGGAATTGTGCCGTGGCGCATTCCAGGCCGGGCTGCCGGTGTTGTCGGTGAGCACCGGTTCCTACGACACGGCGAACCAGCTCAACAGCCTCAACAAGGAAATCCCGATTGATGACCGCGAACGCGCGGAGATCATCACCGATTTCGTCGCCAGCCATCTGGATGCGCGCTGGCTGCACCAACGTTGCGGTACACCACGGGAAATGCGCCTGTCGCCGGCGGTGTTCCGCTACCAGTTGATCCAGCGTGCCCAGGCCGCCAACAAACGCATCGTATTGCCCGAAGGTAGCGAGCCACTGACCGTGCAAGCCGCCGCCATCTGCCAGGCGCGGGGCATTGCCCGCTGCGTGTTGCTGGCCAAGCCGGCGGACGTGGAAGCGGTCGCCCGCGCACAGGGCATCGAACTGCCCGAAGGCCTGGAGATTCTCGACCCGGACCTGATTCGCCAACGCTACGTCGAGCCGATGGTGGCGCTGCGCAAGAGCAAAAGCCTCAACGCGCCGATGGCCGAGCAGCAACTGGAAGACACGGTGGTGATCGCCACCATGATGCTCGCGCTGGACGAAGTGGACGGCCTGGTTTCCGGGGTCATTCACTCCACCGCCAACACCATCCGCCCTGCCCTGCAACTGATTAAAACGGCGCCGGGCTGCACGCTGGTGTCGTCGGTGTTCTTCATGCTGTTCCCTGAGCAGGTGCTGGTGTACGGCGACTGCGTGATGAACCCGCACCCGAGCGCGGCGGAGTTGGCGGAGATTGCGCTGCAAAGCGCCGACTCGGCCGCAGCGTTCGGCATCACCCCGCGCGTGGCGATGATCAGCTATTCCAGTGGCGATTCAGCCAGCGGCGAAGAAGTGGAAAAAGTCCGCGAAGCCACCCTGCTTGCCCACGAGCAGCAAAGTTCGCTACTGATCGACGGGCCGCTGCAATACGACGCCGCCGCCAACGAAAACGTGGCCCGGCAGTTGGCGCCCAACAGCCAGGTCGCCGGCAAGGCCACGGTGTTCGTGTTTCCCGACCTCAACACCGGCAACACCACGCACAAGGCCGTGCAGCGCAGCGCTGACTGCGTGAGCCTGGGGCCAATGCTGCAAGGCCTGCGCAAACCGGTCAACGACCTGCCGCGCGGCGCCCAGGTAGACGACATCGTGTACACCATCGCGCTCACCGCGATCCAAGCCGCCAACCGACCTATGGATATCTAAATGCTGGATTTTTTACCTGCCGCCGTGCGCGGGGTGATCGCTTCGTTGTTGTTGGCACTGAACACGATCCTGTTGTGCTCGTTCCTGTTCATCGTCGCGCTGTTCAAGGCGCTGCCGTTTGCCAAGCGCTTCAGCGAATGGCTGATGAACCACACCCACGAGGCCTGGGTCACCAACAACAAGGGCTGGATGAACCTGGTGCGGCGCACGCGCTGGCACCTCACCGGCCTGGAAGGTCTGGACTATCAGCACTCATACCTGGTGACCAGCAACCACCAGAGCTGGGTCGACATCATGGTGCTGCAATACGTGCTGAACCGGCGTATTCGCCCGCTGAAGTTTTTCCTCAAGCAGGAGCTGATCTGGGTGCCGGTGATTGGCCTGGCGTGGTGGGCGCTGGGCTTTCCGTTCATGAAGCGCTACACCAAGGCCTACCTGGAAAAACACCCGGAAAAGAAAGGCAAGGACTTGGAAACCACCCGCAAGACCTGTGCGAAATTTCGCGACAACCCGGTGGGCATTTTCAACTTTGCCGAAGGCACACGATTTACGCCGGGCAAACATGCCCAGCAGAACTCGCCGTTTCGCTACCTGCTCAAGCCCAAGGCTGGCGGGATTGCGTTTGTGCTGGATGCCATGGGTGAGCAGTTGAAGTCACTGGTCAATGTGACCATTCACTACCCGGCCGGGCGTCCTGGGTATTGGGATTTGCTGTGTGGGAATGTGAAGGATGTGGTGGTGCACTTTGAGGAAGTGCTGATTCCGGCTGAGTTCATTGGCAAGAATTATGAGCAGGATGGGACGTATCGGTTGGCGTTCCAGGGGTGGATCAATCGGTTGTGGGAAGACAAGGACCAACTGCTGGAAAAGCTGCACAAAGACTTCCCAGGCAAACAGTGATCAAAATGTGGGAGCTG